>JAKAHE010000146.1 GCA_021815285.1 Nitrospirota bacterium | reverse complement strand
ATATCCGGGGCGATGTTTATCCCGCCGTCCGTCTGGACGATAAGCCGGTCGAAGCCGGGGACTTGAAGCACCCCGCAGTGGCTTATGAAAAACCCCCTCGACAGGCCGTTCTCCTTGCGGAATATCGGGTGCAGGAAAGTGGACGTCGGAACCATACCCTTCATCAGTATGTCCGCCTCCCCCTGCCGGATCATACTGACGGCCTTCTCCGCCTTCTCGTCCTCACCGCTTACATCCGCAATCCCGAACAGGGCAGGGTCGGCGCCTATCTCCAGCATGATGGCCGCTATCCGCTCCCTCTCGCCAATAAGAATGGGCCGCGCAAGCCCCAGACTCGCGGCGGTCTCCATCGCGGCAATCGCGCTTGCGTCCTCCGCCGCGCATACCGCAACCCTGTACGGCGGCTGGCATTCCCTGGCCTGCTTCGCCGCGGCCATAAGTTCGCTGAAATTCCTAATCATGCCCATACGGAAGAATCCGTTCCTTTCCGGAGAGCGCCGCCGCCGCATGCCACGCCAGGGCCTCCATCTCCGCCTGCCCAGGATAAACGAGAACCGGCGCGATGAATGACACCCGTTCTTTTATCATCCCTGCAACCATTTCCGAGAACGCCACGCCGCCCGTAAGGATAACCGCCGAAATCTCTCCGCCCAGCGCCGCGGCCATCGCGCCGATTTCCTTGGACACCTGGTATGCCATTGCGGAGAGTATCAAGGCGGCGGTCTCGTCTCCGGTGCCGATGCGTCTCTCCACTTCCCGCACGTCGCCCGTGCCGAGGTACCCGGCAAGGCCGCTTTCGTAGACCAGCTTTTTCTGAAGCTCCTGCCTGGTATATTTCCCGGAATACGCCATGTCCAGAAGGTCGCCCGTCGGGAGCGCGCCTGCCCTCTGCACAGAGAACGGCCCCATCCCCAGGAGCGCGTTGTTCGTGTCTATTATTCTACCGCGCCGTATGGCCGCGACTGTCGTCCCGCCGCCCATGTGCGCTGCTATGAAATTTGCATCCTTGACCTCTGCCCCCATATTGCGCGCGGCTCTCCTGATCTGCTCTTTGATATTCAGAGCGTGGAGCAGGCTTTTCCTCTTTATCTCAGGCACTCCGGAGATGCGCGCAATGTCGTCCATCTCGTCCACCACTACCGGGTCGGCGGTAAAAACCGGGATACCGTATTCCTTTGCCATTTGAAGCCCAATCAGAGGCCCCAGGCTCGATGCGTGCTCACGTCCCCATATATTTTTCGAGTTCCCGACGTCTTCCGCCATATCCTCCGTAACCCGGTATACCCCGCTTTGCACAGGCCGCATAAGCCCGCCGCGCACGCAGACGGCGTCGAGCTTCGACGGCTCCACGGACTTCTCCCGCAGGGCGCGCATCAGCGTCTCCATCCGGAACGGGTGCTGTGAGGCTATATCGCCGAACTGGCGAAGCTCGTCTTCCGCATGAATAATGTCTTCCTCGAAGAGCTTTTCGATGCCTTTGAAGAGCGCGATTTTCGTGGAGGTGGACCCGGGGTTTATGACGAGGATGCCGAGTGATTTCATGGGGCTATGATAGCAGAGAGCGCGGGGATATTCAAGGTGCGGGAAAAACGGGGGCCGGGAAGCGCTCCCGGCCCCGAACATTCTTTACAGCGCGTACTGGACGTACAGGTAAAGCGTATTGTTATGTTCGGCGTCCGTGCCGAAACCGTCGTAGTTGTCGGACGCGCCGTTAAACTTGTTGTAAATCGTATACTGCGCGGCGAGCCGTATGTTCTGCTTCGGGAAGTAGTTCGCCTCGAGGATGAAGCCGTTGTTGTCCGGCTTGCCGGAAGAGCTGCCGGTGAACTGGGCCGGGGCGTAGAGCGCGTTGTCGCGGCTCCCGGACGTGTAGAACCAGCCGAGCGTCCCGCTTACGTCACCGAACGGCAGGCCCTTGTAGCCGTACGTCCCGTTCAGCTTGATGTTGTCCGTATGGTCGGATGTGTTGCCCGCAATACCGAGGGGGGCGCTTGCGGCCCAGTCCTGACCTTCGTGGATGTAGGTGAACTTCCCGGATACGAAATTGTGCTGGCCCATGAACTGATACTGGGCGTCGGCGGCAATGTCCGTGTAGTGGTCAGGCGAGGTGTGGTCGTAGCCCGTGGGCTCGACATCCGCATAGAGGCCGAACGTGCCGATTTCGAGGGACTGGTTGGCCCAGTCGTGGTTCAGCGCCAGTCTCCAGTAAGGAAGCGCGCCTTTAATTGTCGTGGAAGGAGGCGTGCTGCCCGCGCCGAATGGCATCGTTACGCCGTTCTTTGTGGTGCGATATACGGATGCTCCCGCATATACCATGTTGTCGAAATAGCCGTATGCGCCGACTCCGCCCACCTGCGCGCCGAGGCCGCCGATAAGCGGACTCGCCGTCGGGGTGTTGGCTACCTCGGACGCGTAGTAGGGATAGCCCCACGCAGGAGACGTGTTCCAGACGTCCTCAAAGGTCGGGTTGTTGTTTACGGTAACGCCGTAGACGAGGTCCTTGCCGCCGACTTTCAGAGTGTTCGCATACCGGACGTCGGAGCTGTCCAGCGCGAGGGAATTGCTGGGGCCGTCGTACGTGGCCTGAATCATCGCACCGATATTATTCCATATCCTGCCGCCGTAGAAGAAGTTCAACGCCTGGGGGATGTTCGTCCTGTCGGTGCCGTTGTTGTTGGACGTATCGAACGGCGCAACGCCGGTTGTCGTCTGGTCGGCGACGGTATAGGAAGCCGTTGCGAGCATGGCTACGGGAATAAAAAATTTCGGTATGTCAGTCCTTGTGCTTACATAGCCCTTGAGCTTGAACTCGCGTCCTGCCGGCGTAAGCTCCGGAAAAAACGTGTGGCAGTCGTTGCACGTCATCCCTGTCTGCCTGGCGAAACTCGGTATGGCATAGCTCCTGGCAACCGGCAAAGACAAAAGCATTCCAAGTGTCAAAAACAAAATCTTCCTGCGCATAATTCTTGTCCTCCCCTCGTTCTAAAAGAATAATTGCTTGCGACAAAGAGTCGCCCTGACATGCAGTTCCTATTAATAGCAGGATTTCCTGCTTATGTCAATCGTCCGGGCAAAATTTTTCTGCTTGCCACATATCGCAAGGTGGTGTAGCATCAGGCAATGGAAACAGTCGCGCTTATCCTTTCTATAGCTACATTCCTTATCGCCGTGGTTATATTTTTCCGCTCCGGCAGGCGGGACACTTCCGAGTTTGCCGATTCGCTCCGGAAGGCATCCTCCGAGCTTTCCGGAAGGATTGCCGAGTCGTCCGCCGGGGTGCGGGAGGGCGTGTCGGAGAAGCTCTCCGCAGGTCTTGGCGAGATACGGGACAGGGTGGAGGCCGAGCTTAAGGCCGGGCGCGAAGAGACCTCGAAAACGGGGGCTGCGGCTACGGAAACAGTAATAAAAATGCTCGGAGAGTTCGGGAATTCCACGGAGGCGAGGATTGCCGCGCTGGAGAAGAAAACCGCCGAATCGCTTGAGTCGATACGGGACAAGGTGGACGCCCGGTTGATGGAGATAGGGAATCAGGTGCAGGCGAAACTCGACGAAAACATAAAGGAAGGGTTTGCGCATTTCGAGAAGGTGAGCGAACACCTTAAAAAGGCCGAGACACAGCTTGCCGGGCTTTCCGCCGTAGGCAACTCCGTAAACGAACTGAACAGCCTTTTGAAACTCCCGCACCTGCGCGGCGGTTTCGGGGAGGCGGCCCTGGAACTGCTGCTGTCCGAGTTTCTGCCGAAAGACCTCTACGAGCTTCAGGCCCCGATTGGCGGGAGCAGAGTGGATGTTCTGGTTAAGCTCCCGAACGCCTCGCTGCCCATCGACAGCAAGTTCCCGCGCGAACAGGTCATGCCGCTATTTGAATCCTGCGACCAGGGCCGTCTTGCCGAGGCGAGGAAGACGCTTTCGGCTGTCGTGAAAACCCAGGCCAAGGACATTGCGGCCAAGTACATTCGTCCAGAACTCGGGACGACGAACATGGCGCTTATGTTCCTTCCCTCCGAGACGCTTTACTTCGAGATTGTCCGGGACCCGGAGCTATGGGCGCAGCTCTCCAAGCTCAAAGTATATCCCGTGTCGCCGAACACACTGGCCGTTACATTAAACGGCATCCGCATATCCTACGATTACTACGAAATGGCAAAGGGCGTGGAAAAGACCGTGGAGAACATAAGGAAGGCGCGGAAGCATTTTGCCGATTTCGAGAGAAAGTTCGAAGACGTAGGGAAGTCCATCTCGAAGGCCCAGGAAGCATACCATACCGCGTCCACTCACATTGGTCGCTACAGCAGTTCGGTTGTCCGCATAACCGGCGACAGCGCGGCGGAAGAAATTCCTGAATAATGGGGCGAAGAAGGCGTTCCCGGAGGAAAATTATCCTGATGCGCTTATTCGACGGCGGAAGGGATGAGATTGTCACGGGCAGAAAGGCAGAAACTCATGGCATCATATTAATCGCAGCAGGGGCGCTCATTTTAATAGGCGCTCTTTCTGCCATAATCTGGCTCTATACTTGGCAAACCCATATGTAGCCCCGCCAAACATGGTTGTTAATATCTCTTCCGCCCCGATTTGACGTTTCCTCATATTGTCTGTAAAATTTTCTCAAGTCCCTGGATTTCCGCTTTTGCGGGAACCACAGACATTGCTCGTTTCCGGAGGGCGCTTTATGAAACCTGCGCGGAAGGGAAGGCATTTCCTGTTTATTTTCTTTGCCGTGGCGGCCATAATTCTCACTTCATGACGGGTGCGTCAAGGCCGGAGGTGCCGAGGCCGGGCTTTCATGATAATATTCGACCGGACAAAAAATTCCTGCATAGCCCGCGAGGTTTTTTTTGCGAAGAACTTCCTCGCCAGACTTACAGGGCTTCTCGGAAAGAAGGGCCTCCCGGACGGGCAGGCGCTTGTAATCTCGCCGTGCGTCTCCATACATACCTTCGGGATGAAGTTTCCCGTAGACGCAATATTCTACGACAAGGATAACAAGGCCGTCGGCGTCATCAGGGGCATGGGGCCGGGCAGGCTGTCGAGGGTTTATCCGCGCGCAAAGGGCGTCATAGAGGCTGCGGCGGGGAACCTTGCCGGCGTCGAGCCGGGAGACGAGCTTGTATTCGAGGAACTTCCTCCATGGCCCGATGCGCAGGAAAAAGTATAACAAGGGCAAATGGCTGGGAAAGGTTCGCTCTTTTCCTTACGGCATCCCTTGTATTTCATTCCACGGCGGTCGCCCTGG
>JAKAHE010000145.1 GCA_021815285.1 Nitrospirota bacterium | reverse complement strand
TTTCTTGAATACCGCGCGCTTTATGGCAAGTCCGGTTATCGGGTTTTCCGCCGCCGCGTCATTTCCTATGAGGAGTATCGCGCCTGACTGCGCGATGTCCTTTATCTGGTTGGTCATGCCGCCCAGACCGAAGGCGTCCTCAAGGGCGGCCAGGGCGTTTACATGCCCCATGCGGGCCATGTTGTCGATGTTATTAGTCCCCACCGCCGCGCGCATGAACTTCTGCAGGAGGTATGCCTCCTCGTTCGTATTCCGTCCGCCGATAATCGCGCCGATTGCGTCCGGCCCGGCGGAGGATTTTATCACGCCGAACTTCTCGGCTACGAGCGATACCGCCTCGTCCCATGACGCCTCGACGAAACTCCCGTCTTTTTTTATAAGGGGCTTCGTCAGGCGTTCCGGGCTATTCGGGAAATCGTACCCGAACCTGCCGCGCACACAGAGGCTCCCACGGTTAGACCCCTTTGAATAGGTCTCGTCCGAAATGGCGCGAAGGATTGTATTCTCCCTGCTTTGCAGAGACAGCGTGCAGCCGTCCCCGCAATACGGGCAGATGGTCTCCGCCTCGCGTTCCACGAACCACGGGCGTATAATATTTTTGCTCAGCCTGCTCTGGATGGCGCCGACGGGGCAGTTGGAAAGGCAGTGGCCGCAGTGGACGCATTCCTCCTCGTTCCCACAGAAGGATTCCATCGTAACGCGCGATCCGCGGTTCATATCCGAGAGCACCCAGTCGCCCTGCACTTCGGCGCAGATGCGGACACAGCGTTTGCAGCTTACGCAACGCTCCATGTTGCGCTCGAGAAGCGGGTTTTCGTAGTTGACCGGTATCTCGCGCTTTTTTTCTATAAAGCGGGAACGATCTGCGCCGTAGCGGAAGACGTAGTCCTGAAGCGCGCACTCGCCGCCCTTGTCGCAGACAGGGCAGTCCAGCGGGTGGTGGGTGAGCTGAAGCTCCAGCACGCCTCTCCTGGATTTTGCAATCTTATCGGACTCCGTTATTATCTCCATGCCGTCGGAGACAGCCGTCGCGCAGGCCGGGACGAGCTTGGGCCTGCCCTTTATCTCCACCATGCATATCCTGCACCCGGCGTATATGGAAAGTTCCTTATGGTAGCAGAAATGCGGCACGTGAACGCCGACCTTCGCCGCCGCCTCTATGATGTTCGTCGGCTTCTCGATCGCAAGGGGTATGCCGTTTATCTTTATGTTTATCATGCTCTTTAGTGCCTCGCCCTCGCCCTTAATCCCTTCGGGCATCCGCGCGTCCTGATGTGCTCTTCAAAGTCTGCCCTGAAATATTTCAGGCCTGACAATACCGGATTGACCGCGCCCTCGCCAAGCGGACAAAAGCAGTTGTTGTGTATGGTATGGCAGGTGTCTTCGAGGATTTTCAGGTCCTCAGTCCTGCCCTCTCCGTTCTCTATCCGGGCGAGTATCTTTACCATCCAGTCCGTTCCCTCCCTGCACGGAGTGCAGCGCCCGCAGGACTCGTGGTAGAAGAACGCCATCGCGCGCCAGACCATGTGCACGACACATGCGTCCTCGCTCATCACGGTAGTGGCCCCGGAGCCTATCGCGGAACCGGCGGCCTGAAGCGACTTAACGTCCATCTTAATGTCTAAGTGTTCCGGCGTCAGCATCGCGGTTGACACCCCGCCGGGGATTACGGCTTTAAGTTCTTTCCCGTCTTTTATGCCGCCGCCGTGCTCGTATATCAGTTCCCTTAGCGTAACGCCCATTGGGAGCTCGTAAAGTCCCGGCTTTTGCAGATGTCCGCTTATACCGAAGACCTTCGGCCCAGGCGAGTCCTTCGAGCCAATAGAACCCCACCAGTCCGCCCCGCCGTTTATTATGTGCGACACGTTCACGAGCGTCTCGACGTTATTGACAACCGTGGGCATCCCGAATGCGCCGTGCGTGGCCATGTACGGCGGCCTTACGCGGAACTGTCCGCGCTTGCCCTCCAGGGACTCGATAAGCGCAGAGGCCTCGCCGCAGATGTATGCGCCCGCGCCCCGATGCACCGCGAGGTCGAAGGAGAAGTCCGAACCCTTTATATTCTTGCCGAGCATGTTTTTTTTGTATGCCTGGTCTATGGCCGCATTCAGGACCTTGTATCCCGTCGGATATTCGCCGCGCAGGTATATGTAGCCCTTGGAGGCGCCGATAGCGTACGCGGAAACTATCATTCCCTCGATAAGCTGGTGCGGGTCTTTCTCGAGGAAGGGCCTGTCCTTGAACGTCGCGGGCTCGCCCTCGTCCGCATTGGCTATAAGGTATTTCGGGAATTTATTGACCTCGACGCAGAACTGCCATTTCATTCCCGCCGGGAACCACGCGCCGCCGCGGCCACGAAGGCCGGAGCGCTTGACCTCTTCCAGGACGGCGGCAGGCCCCATCTGGAAGGCTTTGTCGAGGGATTTATAGCCGTCGTGCGCGATATAGACGTCTATATCGTTTATGTTCGTGACGTCGATGTTCTTTAGGAGAATCTTTTCCAAGTTTATTTTAAACCTTCCAGTATCCCGTCTATCTTCTCCGCCGTCAGGTCGTAATAGAACGTCTCGTTTATGACCATTGCCGGGGCGTTGCCGCAGGAGCCTATGCACTCGACTTCCTGGAGCGTAAACATCCCGTCCGGGGTCGTCTCGCCTTCGTGTATTCCGAGCTTTTTTTCAAGGTGCTCAAGCAGAGTCTCCGCGCCCATGAGCGTGCAGGCGATATTCGTGCACAGCATTATTACGTATTTGCCGACGGGCTTTTTCCAGTAAAGAGAATGATATGTCGCAAGCCCCTGGGCATGGGCGCTCGATACGCCTATTACCTCCGCCACAGCCTTGATGACGTCTGGCGAGAGCTGGCCGAACTCCGCCTGTGCGGCCCAGAGCGCCGCCATGAGCGCGCTCTTCCTGTCCACGTATTTGGACGCGGCCTTCTCTATTTCCTGCAACGTATTTTCGCTTAAAGTAATCATTTAGTCCATTTTGTTATTGTCATTGCGAGGGCCGCCTTCCGGCCCGCGGCAATCTCGGAGGTTAAAGAGCCGGGATTGCTTCGCTTTGCTCGCAATGACAGCTTTTACCTGTCCACCTCTCCCAGGACTATATCTATACTCCCGATGCAGGAGACAATGTCCGCAACCATATGCCCCTTGACCATCTGTGGCAGGCAGGAGAGATTCACGAAGCTCGGAGAGCGCACCTTCATGCGCACCGGCTTTTCCGAGCCGTCGGATACGATATAGAATCCAAGTTCGCCCTTCGGCACCTCTGCGGCGGCGTATATCTCGCCCTTACGAACCGGGAAGCCCTTGGAGACCAGGACGAAGTGGTGAATCAGCGTCTCGATGTCCTGCATTACGCGGTCTTTCGGCGGAAGGCTAACCATCGGGATGTCGGCCTTGTACGGGCCGTCCGGGATGTCCTCCACGCACTGATTTATCATGGCTATGGACTGGTTCATCTCTTCCATGCGAACGATGTACCGGTCGTAAACATCGCCCACATGGCCCAGGGGAACCTCGAACTTTAGCTTCTCGTAAGCCGCATAGGGCATGACTTTTCTTAAGTCGTAATTGACGCCGGAACCCCGGAGAGACCCGCCTGTAAGGCCCCAGTCGATGGCCTCTTCATATGATATTATGCCGATGCCTTTCGTGCGGCCAAGCCAGATGCGGTTCTCCATTATGAGGGTGTTGTATTCCTGTATCCTCTTTGGCATCTCGACCATAAATTCTTTCGTGCGGCGGAAGAACTCAGGAGTGGCGTCCCGCCTCACGCCGCCGATGTTGACGTAGGAAACCGTGAGCCGCGCGCCGGTGAGGAGCTCGAACAGGTTCAGAATCTCTTCCCTCTCCCGGAGGCAATACAGGAGCACTGTAACGGCGCCTATGTCCGCGGCATGAGTGGCAAGCCAGAGCAGATGCGCCGAGAGCCTGGACAGTTCGGCAACTATCACGCGCAGGTAATCCGCGCGTTCCGGCACCTCGATGCCCATGAGTTTTTCGACCGCGATTGCATAGCCCAGGTTATTGTTGCCGCAGGAGAGGTAGTCGAAACGGTCCGTAAGCGGGACTATCTGCTGGTATGTCCTGGCCTCGGCAAGCTTCTCCGAACCCCTGTGTAGATAGCCTATATGAGGCGTGCAGGATACCACGACCTCGCCGTCGAGCTCCAGCACGAGCCGTAAGACTCCGTGCGTGCTGGGGTGCTGAGGCCCCATGTTTATGGTTATTTCTTTTGTCGTTAAAGGCATTTTATATTTTTCTGCTGCTTTTCTTTCAGGTGCCCGTCATTCCCGCGAAAGCGGGAATCCAGCGACTTTAAATTAAAACCCGGATTCCCGATGAAAACATTCGGGAATAACGGCGTGACTCCACTATCCCCGGCCCCCTTATTCAGGCCAGGGCCTGAAAGTCCATTCCGTGCCTTCAACAGGGTAGTCTTTCCTTAGCGGATAGCCTTCCCAGTCGTCCGGCAGAAGTATCCGTCTTAAATCGGGATTGCCACGAAAAATGATACCGAACAGGTCGTAAGTCTCCCTCTCATGCCAGCAGGCGGTCTTCCAGACGCCCGATACGGAAGGCACCCAGGGGTCTCCGTCGTCTTCCACGGGCACCTTCAGGCGGACGCGATGACCGTGTTGCATGGAATGCATGTTGTACACAACTTCAAACCTGGGAGATTTCAGGAGCCAGTCCACGGCGGTAATATCTATCAGATAATCCATCCTTACATCCGGGTCTTCCTTCAGGAAACGGCATATTTCTTCCACCTTTTCCCGCTTCAGTACGGCCCAGCTCTGAGCGAACTGGCTGCCGGAACCGGTTACTTCGTCCGGGAACCTCTCTCTTATCTGCTCGATGATATTATCGGGATGCAAAGTTTTAGATTATCCCTTCTCGACAAATAACGGCTTCCGCACGTATCTGCCTGTCATTATCTTGTCCTGGAGCTTCTTGATAGCGTAAAACAGGGCCTCGGGCCTGGGCGGACAGCCCGGAACGAACACGTCCACCGGGACTATCTGATCCACGCCACGGACGACGCTGTACGTCTGGTAGATGTTCCCGGTGCAGGCGCAGCTTCCCATAGCCACAACCCACCTCGGCTCAGGCATCTGGTCGTAGACTTTCCTTAAGACCGGGGCCATTTTCTTGGTGAGCGTGCCGGCGACAATCATGAGGTCCGACTGGCGCGGTGTCGCGCGCGGTATGACGCCGAAACGGTCGAAGTCCATCTGGGGCGCGCCGTATGCATGTATCATTTCTATTGCACAGCAGGCCAGCCCGAACGTCATAGGCCAGATAGAGTATGCCCGAGAGG
>JAKAHE010000144.1 GCA_021815285.1 Nitrospirota bacterium | reverse complement strand
CGCCTTCGGCTTCTCGCAATGACAGGCAAAGGCAAAACCCGGGTTCTCGCTTTCGCGGGAATGACGTGCGGGATTGTCATTGCGAGCAAAGCGAAGCAATCTCAGTTCTTGAATTACAATGAATAAATACTATTATATTTATATATTAACAAATGCAAACAATTCAGTCCTTTACACAGGCGTAACTAATGATTTAAGAAGGAGGATATGCGAGCATAAGAAAAAGATGGTCGAAGGGTTTTCCAAAAGATATAATTTAACAAAACTGGTTTATTATGAGGTGACTATAGATGTGCGGAGTGCAATACAGCGTGAAAAGCAAATTAAGAGTGGTTCAAGAGCAAATAAGATTAAATTGATTGACAGCATAAATGGACGGTGGCGCGACCTTTATAATGATTTATAGGAACTGAGATTGCCGCGTCGCCTTCGGCTTCTCGCAATGACAAATATAGAGCCGTGAAATGTTTATCGGATGAGAATAAATTCTCCAATCCTCGTAACTTTCTCGCAATGACAAATATAGAGCCGTGAAATGTTTATCCTTCCGACCGTAAAAATAGCATTCCGGGGCCTTCGCGTGAACAAGATGCGCTCCGGGCTTACCATGCTCGGCATAATAATCGGCGTGGCGGCTGTAATAACCATGCTCGCCGTGGGCGAAGGGGCGAGAGAGTCCCTGGCGAAGTCCATCGCGTCGCTCGGCAGCAACCTCATACTCGTAATACCCGGCAGCACGACTTCGAGCGGCGCGCGCATGGGGACGGGAAACATTAATACCCTTGTTCCGTCCGACGCGGAGGCGCTCGACGGCGAGAGCGCAATAGACGCAGCCGCGGCAATGGTGCGAGGCGCTGGGCAGGTGGTCTTCCAGGACAGGAACTGGAATACGGCCATAATCGGCACGACCGGGGCCTACGAGAGAATAAGGGACTGGCCCGTTTCCGAGGGCAGGTTCATAAACCGGCAGGACGTAGACGGCATGACGAAGGACTGCCTCATCGGGACGACCGTCGTCCAGGAGATTTTCGGGGACGAAGACCCGCTTGGCAGGATAATACGCATAAACCAGGTGCCGTTTACTGTCGTCGGAGTGCTCCAGAAGAAGGGACAGTCCCTGATGGGACAGGATCAGGACGACGTCATAATCACGCCGCTGTCCACCGCAATGTCGAGGCTTTTCGGAAAGACCTCCGTGAACGCGATAATGGTGAAAGGGAAAAGCGACAGCCTGATGAGCCGGGCGGTGGAGCAGGTTAAGACGCTACTTAGGCAGAGACACAGGATACCCGAAGGCGGGGACGACGATTTCTCCGTCATGAACCTCTCGGAGATGCTGTCCGCCGCCGAGACGCAGACCAAGATTATGACGATACTCCTTGGGGCCGTGGCTTCTGTATCGCTCCTGGTGGGCGGCATAGGCATTATGAACATAATGCTCGTATCCGTAACGGAGAGGACGAGGGAGATTGGAATCCGGATGGCTGTGGGCGCAAGGGAGAGGGACATACTGCTCCAGTTCCTCGTGGAGGCGGTGGTGCTCTCTCTTACCGGCGGCGTCATAGGCATACTGATGGGCGTCGGTTTCTCGACGGCCATATCGCAACTGTCGCAATTCCAGACAAGCGTGTCGCTCTTCAGCGTGCTTCTGTCGTTTCTCTTTTCGGCGGCTGTCGGGATATTCTTCGGGTTTTACCCTGCACGCAAGGCCGCGGGAATGGACCCTATCTCCGCGCTGAGGTACGAGTAACAAATGATCAATAAACTTAAAATCGGCGAAATAATATACGCCAACTGCACCCCGCTCTACACGATGCTGAAAAAGAACTCGGACTGTTCCGGGTTTGAATTCGTCCCCGGAGAGCCGGCGAAGCTGAACCGGCTTCTCGCAAGCGGCGAGATAGACGTAAGCTCGTCTTCCTCCATCGAATACGCGAGGCGCTGGCGGGAGTATCTCGCCGTGCCGGGCATATCCATAAGCTCGCGCGGCAGGGTGGGGAGCATACTGCTTTTCTCCAGGAGACCGATAGAGGAGCTCTCCGGCGCGGAAATCTCCGTGTCGTCCGCCTCGGCGACGTCTGTAGTTTTGCTTAAGTCGCTTCTGAAATTCAGATACGGTCTTCAGGCTAAACTCATCCCCGAAAGGCCCGTCCTTAAGGATATGCTCGAAGGGCGACAGGCGGCGCTGATTATCGGGGACGAGGCATTAAAAGAGAACCTTGCGCTCGATTTGTCTCAAGGGCTTGAGATATACGACCTCGGCGCGCTCTGGCTGGAGTTTACGGGGCTTCCGTTCGTTTACGCGCTGTGGATGATGCGTGAGGACTCAAGGGAACGCGAGCCCTCGCTTGCGGAACGTTTCAAGGCCGGTATAATCGCCGCCAGGGAATCCGCCGCGACAAGATACGAAGAAATCGCCTCCAATGCCCCGGAGTCCGCGTGGATGGGGGTCGGCGGGCTTGTGGATTACTGGGAGACCATGTCCTACGACCTGACGGACGAGCATATCGCTGGGCTTATGAAGTTCTACGGCTTTGCGAGGGAGCTCGGCGAGGTCCCGGAGATGCCTGTATTGAGGTTCCTGTAATTTTGAATACCTTCACCCCTCTCTTAAGTCAGGAGATGGGGCGGGGGGGGGCAAGTTATATATCTCTGAAGCCGTATTTTATTGACTTTCTGCGCAATTTCCTGTTAAATTTAAGCTGTGCCTGAAAGCCCTGTAGCCGTTAGCGCCGTGATACTCGCGGGCGGTGAAAACCGCCGGATGAACCGCCCGAAGGCCTTTATAAAAATCGGGGGGATCCCGATAATCGAACGGCAGGCGGCGGTTCTTTCCGGGTGGAAGGCAGGAGGCAGGGGGGCAAATGGCGGCGCGGTGGTAAACGGAGAGGGCGGCGCGGGAGTTTTCGACGAGCTTCTCGTCATAGCCAAGGCCCCGGCCCCTTACGAAGCCATGGGGTTCAAGGCCCTGCCGGACGACCCGGAGTTCGCAGAGAAACAAAGCCCGCTTGTCGGCATCTACACCGGGCTTAAGGCGGCAGAAAACGACTATATCCTTGCCGTTGCCTGCGACATGCCTTTCATATCCGGCAGGCTGGCCCGAAGACTTGCAGATCTCAGGCATGGGCATGAAGCTGTTGTCCCTGTGATCGGCGAATACCGTGAGCCTCTTTTTACGGTCTATTCGAAGACGGTCATTGGGCGGGTAAAAGAGGCGCTTGAGGGCGGCAGACTTGGGCTTCACAGGCTTTTTGACGACCTGGACGTTCTGTATGTATCCGAGGAGGAACTCAAGGGCTGCGACCCGGAGCTTCTTTCTTTTGTTAATGTGAATACTCCGGAAGAACTGGAGATTGCCGAAGGCCTTGCAAGACAGAGGCAAGAAGGAAGGTTTTAAAAAAGATGTACGCGAACAGAGTATTTAAGGCCGTCATTGTCCCGATAGCGCTTTTTCTCCTTACGTCCTGCGCGGCGGTAAACTCCTCCGTCAGGAACTCCCCGGAAAATGCAAACGCCGCCAAAAAGGAACAGCCGCTCCCCGCGCACGTGGGCGAGGCGTACCTGCACTTCCTTAACGGCTATCTTGCGGAAGGAAAAGGGGACTACGAAACGGCTATGAACGAATATTCGGCTGCCCTGACATACGACCCTGATTCCGCTCCGCTCCACGTCGCCATGGCAAAGACGCTTATGAAGCTCGGAAGGCTTTCCGAGGCCCGGGCGGACGCGGAAAAGGCCGTGCAGGAAGACCCGGAATACCAGCCCGCATATCTCTTCCTGGGCGCGCTTTATTCCGCCTCCGGGACGAACGACAAGGCCGCCGAGGAGTATGAAAAGGCCATAGCCATCAATCCGAAAAAGGAAGACCCGTACGTCTATCTCTCCGTTATCTACGCGACCGATGGAAAGTCCGACAAGGCCATAGACACCCTCAAGGAACTCGTGAAGGTAAAGCCGGCATCCGCGATGGCATATTTCTACATGGGCAGGATATATTCCGACATGAAGGAATACGACAAGGCAATTGCCGCGTTCAAAAAGGCGGCGTTCCTGAAGCCGGACATGGAAATGGCCCTCACGAGCATAGCCATAGTGGACGAGATAAAAGGGGACATGCCTGCGGCTCAGAAGGAGTATGAAAAGATACTTAAGCAGGACCCGGACAACCAGGAAGTCCGTGCCCGCCTTGCGCAGTTGTATATACACAACAAGTCCTACGACAGCGCCATCGAGCAGTATAAGAACCTGCTCAAGACAAACCCGGACAACTCCGACGCCATAACCAACATGGCATATATTTACCTTGAGCAGAAGGACTACAAAAAGGCAATCGAGCAGTTCGAACTCCTGGCCGCAAGGCGCCCGAACGACCCGAAACCGAGGTTCTATATTGCGCAGGTCTACGAAGCGGAAGAAAAGTATAAAGAGGCCGCCTTGCAGTATGAGCAGGTGCTGGAGAAGAACCCCAAGGACATAGACTCCATCATGCACCTGGCCTATCTCAAGGAAAAGATCGGCGGCCTGAAAGCGGCCATGGCATATCTTAATTCCGCTATGAAGGAAAACCCTGAGCGCTACGAACTGTACCTCTACACCGGCATAACGCTCGATTCCGCGGACAAGCCCAGGCAGGCGCTGCCATATCTGGACAAGGCCCTGAAGCTGGAATCCGGCAACGACGAGGTCTATTTCAACCTCGGCGTTACTTACGACAAGCTGAAGAACTGGGACAAGATGGTCTCTATGATAAAAAAGGCCGTCTCCATAAACCCGCACAACGCAGAGGCATTGAACTACCTCGCATACAGCTACGCCGAGAAGGGCGTAAACTTGGGCGATGCGCTGAAGCTTGCCCGCCGGGCGGTAAACTTAAAACCGGACAACGGTTTTTATCTCGACAGTCTCGGCTGGGTATATTACAAAAAGGGCCGGATGCCGCAGGCTGTGAAGTGGTGCAAAGAGGCCGTTGACGCCGTGCCGGACGACGCCGTCCTGCGCGAGCACCTGGGCGACGTATATTTCAAGGCGGGCAATAAAGACGCCGCGAAGGCCCAGTGGGAGAAGTCTCTGGAGCTTGACCCGAAGAATACGGCGCTGGCAAAAAAATTCAGGGATGCCGGTTTCGGAGAGCCGCCGTCCGCCAAGGCATCTCCGGCCCGGGCGAATCACAAGGCCGGAAAATCCTCAGATTTGAAAATCATACACGACAGCGGAAAATAAAACCGTCCGAAATAATCGCAAGGGGCCGGCCATAGAACCGGCCCCAGGCTGCTGACAAAGTGCCAGTTGTGTCATTGCGAGGAGCCGAAGGCGACGCGGCAATCTCCGATCTTATTGATTTATTTAAAACCGGAGGTTGCTTCGCTTCGCTCGCAATGACAATCAAGGAGT
>JAKAHE010000143.1 GCA_021815285.1 Nitrospirota bacterium | reverse complement strand
CGCGAAAGGCTCTCAACTCATCGGACAGTCATTCACCGACCCGAAGTATTTCTGGGGCCGCCCATCGGCTACCTCCGGTTTCCCGGATAATGCAATGGCGTCCGGCGGCTCCAACCTGGGCCCGACCAATCCCGCGCTCGCCGAGGCGGTCAAGGCCCGCGTTACGGCCCTTATTGCAGCCGACCCCGGCAATAACTCACCTATCCCGGTTGACCTGATTACGGCATCAGGCAGCGGGCTGGACCCGGACATCAGTCCCGCCTCGGCAATGTATCAGGCGGCACGCGTCGCGCGCGCAAGGGGCATGTCCGAGGACAAAGTAAGTGAGCTTATTTCGAGAAATACCGAGGGTAGATGGCTCGGACTTCTCGGCGAGGAGCGCGTTAACGTCCTTAAACTCAATCTTGATCTCGATTTAAGAGAAAGAAGTTTATAATATCTATAAGAGGTTGTGATGACAGAAAAGGCGCGCCCCGATCCCGATGCCCTGCTGGCCAGAGTAACGGCTGAGGAACAGGGTGAGGAGAAGGGGAAACTCAAGATTTTCTTCGGCTATGCCGCGGGCGTGGGTAAGACTTACGCCATGCTCGAGGCCGCCCGCCGCCGCAAGGCCGAAGGTATCGACATTGTCGTCGCGTATGTCGAAACCCATGGCAGGGCCGAAACAGAGGCTTTGCTTGAAGGGCTGGAGATAATACCGAGGAAGCAGGTAGAGTATAAGAGCGTTACCCTCCCGGAACTGGATACCGATGCCGTCCTCGCCCGGAGACCGAAGATTGCCCTCGTAGACGAGCTTGCCCATACCAACGCGCCGGGGTCAAGACATCTTAAACGCTACCAGGATGTGGAAGAGTTGCTTGCCACCGGGATTGACGTTTATACGACCCTCAACGTCCAGCACCTGGAAAGCTTAAACGACATAGTTGCCCAGATTACCGGCATAACCGTCAAGGAGACCGTCCCGGACAGGATGATCGACGAGGCCGCCGACATCGAGCTTGTAGACCTTCCGCCGGAAGACCTCCTCCAGCGCCTGCGCGAGGGCAAGGTCTATGTCACCGAACAGGCCGCGCGCGCCATAGATAAGTTCTTCCAGAAGGGAAACCTGATTGCCCTGCGTGAAATATCGCTCCGGCGGACAGCCGACCGCGTGGACGATCAGATGCGGGCATATATGGAAACGCTTGCCATACCCGGCCCATGGCCGGCTAAGGAGCGTCTTCTTGTCCTTGTCAGCGGCAGTCCGTTCAGCGAAAAGCTGATAAGAACAGCGAGGAGGCTTGCAGACGAGATTAAAGCCGAGTGGTTTACGCTCTACGTGGAAACTCCCGGCAACGACAAGTTCGCCCAGGAGAACCGGGAACGGGTCTGGAATTACCTCAGGCTCGCAGAGACTCTCGGATCAAAGACGGCCACTGTTACCGGGACATCTATTGCCGATGAGGTTATAAATCATGCAAAGAAGCACAATGTCACAAAAATCATTATAGGCAGGCCGGTCCGCCCAAGGTGGCAGGAGTTTTTCAAGGGTGCAGTAGTAGACAGGGTCATCCGCCAGAGCGGGCCGATAGACGTTTATGTGGTCAGCGCCGCCACTTCAGGCAGTAAGGCGCCGAAGATACGTTGGCAGGGAGTGATATCCTGGCGTGACTATGCGAAAAGTCTTGCCCTGGTCGCGGTCGCTACTATTCTGTGCAACCTTGTCCGCACGCATATTTCCCCAGCTAACCTCGTTATGCCTTATCTGCTCATAGTGGTCATAGCGGCCCTGCGCTACGGTCTGGGGCCGTCGCTTGTCGCGGCCTTCTTCGGCATGCTTGCCTTCGACTTTTTCTTCATACCTCCGCGGTTCGCTTTTACCGTCTACGATACAGAATACTTTATTACCTTCGCAGCCCTTTTCATCACGGGCGCCGTAATAAGCAGCCTGGTGTCAAGGGCAAGGAGCCAGGCCGAGGCTCTGCGCATCAGGGAGGCCCAGACAACGAACATCTATGCCCTGAGCCGCGACCTGGCCGCCGCGCTGAACCTCGAAGAAATCCTGAAAGTCATAATCCGCCATGTAAGCGATAATCTGAACGCGAAAGCAGCGATACTACTGCCAGATAAGGGACGACTGGACGTAAAGGCGGCAAGCCCGGACGTTCTGCTCGACGAAAACGATAAATCCGTTGCGCTCTGGGTATTCGAGCGCCGGCAATCGGCCGGTCGTTTCACGGATACGCTCCGCTCGGCCAGCATGCTTTATATCCCCCTTCTGACGGCTGGCAGCGTCGTCGGCGTCATGGGGGTAGACTTATGGGGCGCGGATAATCTCCCACAGGACCTTCGACAGATATTCGAGGCGTTCGCAAACCAGGCGGCAGTCGCCATAGAGCGCGGGAAAACAGTGCAGGAGGCCGGACAGGCACAGATTACTCATGCTACCGAGCAGTTGGAGAGGGCGCTTCTGAACTCCATATCGCACGACCTGCGCACCCCTCTTGCATCAATTACAGGCGCCCTTAGCAGCCTCAAGGAAGAAGGAAACCGCCTGGAGCCGGCCGCTAAGAGCGAGCTTCTCGATACCGCCCTTGGGGAGGCGGCCCGCCTTAACCGTTTTGTCAGGAATCTGCTTGATATGACCCGCATAGAATCCGGCGCACTCAAAGTAAACAAGGAAATGAACGATGTCCAGGATCTGGTAAGCTCAACCCTGTCCGCCTCGGGACTTCTGACAAGCGCCAGGGTTAAAGCCAATGTTCCGGGCAGTATCCCGTTCGTGCCGATGGATTTCGTTCTCATGACGCAGGTGCTTGTGAACCTGCTGGACAATGCGCTTAAATATTCTTCCAGGGATTCCACGATAGAATTGACAACCGGAATAAAAGGGGATATGTTGGAAATCTCAGTGGCCGACCACGGCCCCGGCATACCGGAAGAAGACCTCCGGAGAGTCTTCGATAAATTCTACCGCGTCCACCGTCCTGAAGGCGTCAGCGGCACCGGGCTCGGGCTTGCCATATGCAAGGGAATAGTGGAGGCGCACGGCGGCCTGATACGCGCCGAGAACAGGGAAGGCGGAGGCGCGAAATTCACGGTCGCGATCCCTCTGGACATTTAAAAAGAAAGGCCGACAGGGCAGGTGAGCGAGAAGGCGCCGAAGGTACTTATAGTAGACGATGAGAAGGCAATCCAGCGCTTCCTCAGGAACGCCCTCTCCGGCGGCGAATATTCGATATACGAAGCCGGGACCGGACAGGAGGCCCTTGCCGCAGCCGCCCAGATCAGGCCGGACATCATCATACTCGACCTGGGACTTCCGGACATGGACGGGCTGGAAGTTTTAAGCCGCCTCAGGGAGTGGGCAAAGATACCGGTAATTGTATTAACGGTGCGGGAGCGCGAGAACGACAAGATATCCGCTCTCGACGCCGGGGCGGACGATTATGTGACGAAGCCGTTCGGCATCGGTGAGCTTCTGGCGAGGATGCGTGTCGCTCTAAGACGTTCGATACAGGAGGCTCCAGAACCGATATACAAAACAGACGAACTCGAAGTAGACCTCCAAAGGCGCAGGGTGCTCGTAAAAGGAACCGAGATTCAGCTTACGCCGACCGAATACGACGTATTGAAGCTGCTGGTCGCTCATGCAGGGAAGGTAATCACTCACCGCCATATCCTAAGCCAGATATGGGGTGATACTTATCTCGAACAACCGCACATCCTGCGCGTTACCATAAGCAATCTCAGGCACAAGCTGGAGCCTGAGCCGGAACGCCCACGATACATCATAACTGAGCCGGGAGTAGGCTACCGTCTCAAGGCAAACTTCTGAAGGTTGGATTTACCCACCTCAATAATCGGCCTCCCTTGTGCCTGTAATTTCCTTCAAATACCGCCAAATGGGCGCGGAAAACTATTAATTTTGTACCCGTCCCTAATACCTGGGGCAGGTCCTCGCGACCTCAAGCCTCCTTGCCGGAGTCATGTTCTCAAACAGGCTCGTAAGGTCCTCAGTGGTGCAACTACTACAGGCTCCCCTTGCCGTCCGCTCCGCCTGCGCCTCGTTATCCGCAAGTACGCTGACAGTCTCGCAGCTCCCATCCGGGCGATGGACACCGATATAATAAATCTTTGAATTTTCTGCATTCTGACCGCCTCCGCCCGGCAGGAGAAGCCCAAAGGCCGCTCCCGGAGACAGCGCAAATATCACAGCCGCTATCGCCAGAAAAACTTTAAAAGGTTTCATACGTCCTCCCGAAGCAAGTAGCCTATCAGTAATTATAACTCTTAATAACCCTGGGCGCAAAAAAGGCTTGCGGCCTCGCATTGCTCAAAAGAAATCTTGCAGGTTTCAGCCTCATGGTGCAAGACAAAACTGTCGGAAATCGGGCGCGCCAGGTAAAAACGAATTTCCGGTTATGTCGTCCACGGCGCAATCAGGGCAGCTTTTAGTTACCGCCGCCATCGCATCGCCCAGCGTTTTCGCATACTTCTGGATAACATAGCAGCTCCCGTCGGGCTTTCTCACTCCCAGAACGTACAGGGATTCTCCCGCAGTATCAGGGGTGTTATAAATTCCGTAGCCGTAATTTGTTTGTGCAAGAGCCACATTTTCAGTAGCGAGATCTTTATCCGGCGTGATTAAAGCGGGAACAGTTGCAAAAAAGAACAGAAACGCAGACAGAAACACCAAGCTTTTCATGCCTCCACTTCCTTAGTTTAAAACCTTTCCTGATATAATTATAGCTCGAAAAATAAAAAAGCCCCCGCATTTCTGCGGAGGCTTTTGAATTAATCCCGGCGGCGACCTACTTTCCCACCTCCCTGCGAAGGCAGTATCATCGGCCCTGGAGAGCTTAACTTCCGAGTTCGGAATGGGATCGGGTGTGGCCTCTCCGGAATCACCACCGGAAACTTTAATATCTGATTCGTAATAATCACTCGGTTCCCGCTGGAGCTTGCCCTGAGCGAAGCCGAATGGGCGGGAATGCCCGTCTAAAAACTGACAGGTCATTTGAATACTTAATATGCGTCACGAGTTCATTGCGCTTTGCCGAACCTTTGGGCCTATGACTGCTCAAAGGCTAAAATTATGGTCAAGCCTCACGGCCGATTAGTACTGGTAAGCTAAACGCCTCTCAGCGCTTACACACCCAGCCTATCAACGTGGTAGTCTTCCACGGGCCTTCAGCTCCTTGCGGAGAGGGATATCTAATCTCATGGTGGGCTTCCCACTTAGATGCTTTCAGCGGTTATCCCGTCCCGACATGGCTACCCAGCAGTGCCGCTGGCGCGACAACTGGCACACCAGAGGTCGGTCCATCCCGGTCCTCTCGTACTAGGGACAGATCCATTCAAATATCCTGCGCCCACGACAGATAGGGACCAAACTGTCTCACGACGTTTTAAACCCAGCTCGCGTACCGCTTTAATTGGCGAACAGCCA
>JAKAHE010000142.1 GCA_021815285.1 Nitrospirota bacterium | reverse complement strand
CTTTCCAGGATTATTTTAGAAAATACCTTAATTTTCCGCCGGTATCGAAAATACGGCGAAAAACACCACAAAACAGGCCGTTTTTGGCTAAAAACGAGGTGCGGGGAGACGCCTTTCCATGTTCCATTCCGGGCGCGAATATTTGTTCTCCAGGAGGTCATGCGCCAGCGCCTCCTCCTCCCGTGTCATGGAGCCAGGCAGAAACTCCGTATTCAGCATGTCTGAAAATCCGTTTATAATAGCAGACTTAAGTCCAGGAATGTCAACCTGTGGCAGATGTTCCCTGAGCGCCGTCATCTTCCGTGAAAGTGCGTCCAGCGTCGCCTCCCTGCCTGATTCGTCATCGAACTTCATAAGCGACAAAAGGGCATCGTAATCTTTATCGATAATGATGGAACCCTGCTGAATAAAAGAGTTTTTAAGCCTCCTCTGCGCGCTCCCTATAAGCTTTTTACCGCCCGCCAGCACCTCGTGCCATGACGGCGAAGAAAAGCATAACGGCCCGCCTAACCTGTTGTTATTGCTATTTTTTCTCACTGGAACAAGCTCTGCCGGAATCCCGAGCGAGTCAAGTCCGCGAAGGAAACAGGCGCCGATTTTCCTGTAGGATCCCATGAGATCGGACGGGAAAAAATCGCTGGGAATACAACATGTTATGCTGTATGTAAGCTCCGAGTCGTGCAATACCGCGCGCCCGCCGGTCGGCCTCCGCACGAGCGGAACTCCCCTGGCCGAAATGCCATCCAAGTCGAGGGCAAAAACCTTTTGAAATGAACCGATTGAGAGCGATGGAACATTCCAGGAATAGAACCTGAATACGGGCTGCTCGCCGCATAAAAGCAGTAATGCCTCGTCCACCGCCATGTTCCATGCGGCGTCCCCCGGCCCTGAATCTATGAGTCTGAAGCGTCCCTGCATATATCGGAAGATAGCATAAAAGCTCCGTTGACAAAAGGGATTTTTTATAATATGATTCCTAATTTTGAGGGACTTATACATGATAAAGAGCATGACTGGCTTCGGCAAGGGCGAGGGCGGCGGTTTTGTCGTCGAAATGCGCTCCGTGAACCACAAGTTCCTGGACATCGCGCCGAGGCTTCCGAAGGCCCTTTCCCCGCTTGAGGCGCGGCTCAAGAAGGCCATCGGAGAGCGTTTCTCGCGCGGCAGAATAGACGTATTTATCACCTCCGGCGGCTCCGAAGAAGGCCCGAGAGCCCTCAAGCTCGATGTCCCGGCGGCGAAGCAGTATATCGAGCTTTTATCGGAGCTTAAGTCCCTGTTCGGTCTGCCAGGAGAGGTCGATCTGAACATGGTAGGCTCGCTTAAGGATATAATTATTGTCCAGGAGGAAACGGGCGACATCGATGCGCTCTGGGCGGCGCTGGAAGCGCCGCTTAAGGAAGCCATGAACGCCCTTGAGAGGATGCGCGCCGATGAAGGGGCGAACCTCGACGCGGATATACGCAGCCGCTCGCGGAATATTTCGCTTGGCCTCGACGAAGTCGCCGGGCGCGCTCCGGAGGTGGTAAAGGAATACCGGGCGAAGCTCAAGGATAGGGTCGAGAAACTCGCCCAGGGAATCGAGCTCGACGGGGAAAGGCTCGCTCAGGAAACGGCCCTTATGGCGGACAGGTGCGACATCACCGAGGAAATCGTCCGCGGCAGAAGCCACATTGCCCAGATGCACAGGATGCTTGGCGACGGCGGTCCGGTGGGCAGGAAGCTGGATTTCCTGATACAGGAAATAAACAGGGAACTCAATACCATCGGGAGCAAGGCGTCAGATTTCGAGATTGCCAGGCGCGTGATTGAAATGAAATCCGAGATGGAGAAGATCCGGGAACAGGTGCAGAATATTGAATAGAGGCCTTCTGTTCATCGTATCGGCGCCTTCCGGCGCAGGCAAGACTACTCTCTGCAAGGAGCTTTCAGGCTTCCTGCCGGATATATCTCACGCAATCTCCCACACCACGAGGGCGCCGCGACCGACCGAGAAGGAAGGCGAGCACTATTATTTCGTCTCCGAGACGGAGTTCAAAAAACTCGCCGAGTGCGGCGGTTTCGTGGAACACGCTACCGTGCACGGCCATCTGTACGGGACCTCGAAGAAGGAGCTTGAGCGCATATTCGGCCAGGGTAAGGACGTCATACTCGACATAGACACTCAGGGCGCGGCGCAGATAAGAAATGCGGGCATCAGGGGCGTATTCATATTCATATTGCCGCCGTCGATGGAGGAGCTTGAAAGGCGGCTTAAGGGCAGGGATTCCGACGACGAGACTGAGATAGCTAGAAGGCTCAAAAGGGCGCTTGAGGAACTGGAAAGTTTTGAGCAGTATGATTACGTAATCGTAAACGACAACCTCGGCAAGGCCCTCGACGCGCTGAAATCCGTGATAATCGCCGAGAGATGCAGGCTTGTCAACACGGACACAGCCGCCGTGAGGAAAAATTTCCGGCTTGCCTGAAAACAAATAAGCGGAGGGAAACGAATTGGAAATCATTAAACTGCCGATAGAATACGGGAACGACCTTTTCGACAGCCGGTTCAGGCTGGTGCTTGTGACCGCCCAGAGGGCAAGACAGCTTACTGAAGGCTCGCCGGTGCTGGTGAAGAAGAAATACGTGAAGAACATAAGCCTCGCGCTGGACGAGGGCATCGAAGGTCAGTTGAAATACCTCACCGGCGAAGACGCAAAACGAGCCAGGGCCTACGAATACCGGATGCGGCGCGAGAGGATGGCCAGGGAGAGCATGGAAGAGGCCGCTGCCGTGTCGCTTGAGAAGATGGAGGAGATAAAGGAAGCCTACAAGGCGGAGACGGCGTCCATGTCCGGGAAAGAGCCGGAAGAAGGTCTTGAGGAAGAAATGCTCCCTGAAGACGAAGAGTCCACGGAAGAGGATTTCGAGGAATAATTATACATGGGCCTGCCGCTCGACGGTAAAGAGATTATTCTTGGTGTTACCGGCGGCATAGCCGCATACAAGTCCTGCGAGCTTGTCAGGGGCCTGCGCGAAAACGGCGCGTCCGTCAGCGTCGTCATGACGCAGGCGGCTGCAAAATTCATCTCGCCTCTTACGTTCTCAGCGCTCTCCGGGAGGGAAGCGAAAACAGAGCTTTTCGAGCCTCAGGGCATGCCTCATATCGACATGACCGCCAGGGCGGACGCATTTATTGTCGCCCCGGCAACGGCAAATATCATCGGCAAGGCCGCAAACGGCATCGCGGACGACCTGCTATCCACGATGCTCATGGCTGCGAAATGTCCGGTACTTTTCGCCCCGGCGATGAACTGCCGGATGTTCGACAGCCCGGCCCTGCAAAACAATTTAATAATACTCCAGGGCAGGGGCGCCTTTTTCGTAGGGCCTGAAGAAGGTCCGATGGCCTGCAACGAGTTCGGCTGGGGCAGGATGAGCGAGCCGGACGATATTCTGCGTGCGGCAATTTCGCTGTTCCGGGAAAAGACGCTTTCGGGCGCAAAGGTGCTCGTTAGCGCGGGGCCGACGTATGAAGACCTCGACCCCGTGCGGTTCATCGGGAACCGCTCCACGGGCAGGATGGGTTTCGCGGTCGCAAAAGAGGCCCTGCTGCGGGGCGCCCATGTTACGTTGATATACGGCCCTACCGCGCTTGTGCCGCCTTCGGGCGTGAAGGCCATAGCCGTCCGTTCGGCAGCCGAGATGTCGGAGGCAGCCCATGAAGCCTTCAGGGACGCGGACATTGCGATCATGGCCGCCGCGGTTTCGGACTTCGCCCCGGCGGAATATTCCGCGTCCAAGATAAAAAAAGACGGGCGGCAAAATTATTCATTGAAGCTGATTAAAACTCCTGATATATTAAGTGCCTTTGGGAAAGAAAAGAAAAGAGGGCAGGTGGTCGTAGGTTTCGCAGCGGAGACGGACAACGCCGGGCCGAACGCGATTAAGAAGCTCAAGGAAAAGAACGCCGATATAATAGCGGCGAATCTCATAGGAAAAGACACGGGTTTCGGAGGCCTGAACAACAGGCTTTACATATACGACAAAAAAGGGCTTGTAAGGGATACGGGGCTTGTCTCGAAAGACGAGGCCGCGCGCCAGCTTCTGGACGTAGCCGCCGGACTGCCGCAGTTGAAGGAAATCAAATCTAAAGGGAGAGCTACAAGATGAGCAGAATAAATTACCTCTTTACCTCGGAATCCGTGACCGAAGGGCATCCGGACAAGATTGCCGACCAGATATCCGACGCCATCCTGGACGCGATAATAAAGGACGACCCGGACGCGAGGGTGGCGTGCGAGACGCTGGTCACAACCGGCATGGCCGTTGTTGCCGGCGAGATAACAACCAGCACCTACGCCCATATCCCGGACATCGTCAGGGGCACGATAAAGGACATCGGCTACACGCGCGCCAAATACGGCTTCGACTACGAGACCTGCGCCGTCCTTACGTCCATAGACAGGCAGTCTGCGGACATCGCCATGGGCGTCGATGTCGGGGGCGCCGTAGACCAGGGGCTGATGTTCGGCTTCGCCTGCGACGAAACTCCGGAGCTTATGCCGCTCCCGATAATGCTTGCCCACAAGCTCACGAGGAAGCTTTCCGAGGTGCGCAAAAACGACGTCCTTCCCTATCTCCGGCCAGACGGCAAATCCCAGGTTACGGTGGAATACAGGGACAGGAAGCCGTACAAGGTAAACACCGTCGTAATATCCACCCAGCACAGCCCGGACATAACCCTCAAGGAGCTGCGCGAGGACATAGTCGAAAAGGTCATAAAGCCGGTTATCCCGAAAGAGCTTCTCGACCAGGAGGATATAATTTATCACATAAACCCGACGGGCAGGTTCGTCATAGGCGGCCCGCAGGGCGACACCGGACTTACCGGCAGGAAGATAATCGTGGACAGCTACGGCGGGGTCGGGAGCCACGGCGGGGGCGCGTTCTCCGGAAAAGACCCGTCTAAGGTGGACCGTTCCGCGTCCTACATGGCTCGCTACATCGCCAAGAACCTCGTCGCCTCCGGGATATGCGAGCGCTGCGAGGTACAGCTCGCCTATGCCATCGGCGTGGCGGAGCCGGTATCGATTCTCGTGGACACCTATAAAACCGGGAAAATTCCGCAGGAGCAGATTGTCAAGCTCGTAAGAGACCATTTCGACATGACGCCCGCGGGTATAATAAAAACGCTCGACCTAAGGAGGCCGATATTCAAGCTTACTGCGGCATACGGGCACTTCGGCAGGACGGAGCCGAGCTTCACATGGGAGAGGACTGACGCGGCAAAATCGCTTAAGAAGGAGGCTGGCCTATAATGGAATTCGACGTCAAAGACCTGGGACTTGCTGACAAGGGGAAACTCCGGATAGAATGGGCTAACCAGAACATGCCGGTACTGAACCTTATACTCAAGAGGTTTGCCAAGGAGAAACCTCTGGCGGGCGTGCGGCTCGGGC
>JAKAHE010000141.1 GCA_021815285.1 Nitrospirota bacterium | reverse complement strand
ATGACGAGAAGCAAGGCGATGGAGCAGTACATATCCGTCATAAAAGCCGCGCTCGACGCCGGGATAATACCGCGCTGCCATTTCGAGGACATTACCCGCGCGGACTTCCAGGGCTTCGTAATACCCTTCGCGCAGGAGCTTATGCGGCTCTCGGAAGAGGCGCGCATACCCATTAAAATCCGCGCCTGCGACACGATGGGCTACGGCGTCCCATATACCGGAGCGGCGCTTCCAAGGGGCGTGCCGGAGATAATGTACGCCCTGAGGCATCTTGCCGGAGTGCCGTCAGAGCTTCTGGAGTGGCACGGGCATAACGACTTCCACAAGGGCCTTATCAACGCCACTACCGCCTGGCTTTACGGATGTTCGTCGGCCAACGGCGCGCTCCTGGGCTTCGGCGAGCGCACTGGCAATACGCCCGTGGAGGCCCTGCTCGTGGAATACGCGAGCATACTCGGCACGACAAACGGCGCGGACTTGACAGCCATAACCGATATGGCCGGATATTTCTCCCACGAACTGAAATTTAATGTCCCGACCAACTTCCCGTTCGTCGGCGCGGACTTCAACAACACCGCCGCCGGCATCCACGCCGACGGCGCGATGAAGAACGAGGAGATATACAATATCTTCGACACGACAAAACTCCTGAACCGTCCAATGGGCGTTATAATCACGGACAAATCCGGAATTGCAGGCATCGCGCTGTGGGCAAACAATTACCTTGGGCTTTCCGGAGATAAGGCCGTGGACAAGCGGCATCCCGGCGTGGCCAAGATACACAAGTGGGTCATGGAGCAGTACGCCCAGGGGCGCACTACCAATATCTCGAGAGACGAGATGGCGGAGAAGGTAAAGAAGCATCTCTCGGAATTCCTGGTCTCCGACCTCGACGTCATAAAACAGAAGGCGAAGGACGTCGCAGTGCATCTCATAGAAGGCGTAGTGGTGGAAGAGTCCTTCAAGAGAAGGGACAAAAAAGAGATGGAGAAGACTCTTCAGAAGCTCCTGGACGAAAATCCATTCATCCAGTTCGCCTATGTCGTGAATACGGAGGGCCGGAAGGTCACCAAGAATCTGACCCAGATAATAGACCGGGCGACATACGAACATTTCGGCCTGGACGAGGACTTCTCCGACAGAAGCTGGTTCATCAACCCTCTGAAGGACGGAAAGACCTTCGTGACGAACTTCTATACCTCGAAGATTACCGGAGCGCTGGCCATAACCGTCTCCACGCCAATACGCGACCACGAAGACGATATAATAGGCGTTTTGGGCATAGACATGAAGTTCGAGGACCTGGTAAAAGCTGAGTAAAATAACATTACCACAGAGGCGCAGAGACGCAGAGTAAACCCGAAAACCTTCTTAAAACAGGATCGAAACCTAAAAACAGGTTTTGAAGTTGGTTTTTTCTCTGTGACTCTGTGACTCTGTGTCTCTGTGGTATATTTTTACTATGCGGATTTCCGACAATCTCTTCTGGCGCAGGCTGCACTCCTTCACGGGCGTTGTTTTGCTCGGCGGGTTCCTGCTTTTTCATATCTTCGAGAACTCTTACTCCTACGGCGGGCCTGAGTTTTACAACGAGCATATAACCCCGCTGCGGCAAATCCCTTACCTGCTGTTCATCGAAGCGGTCGTTATTTACATCCCGCTTGCATATCACGCCTTCTACGGCGTATACGTCTGGTCAACAAACAAGAGCAACATCCTGCAATACCGCTACGCCAGGAACTGGCTTTATACCATTCAGCGATGGACGGGCGTGTTTACGCTTTTCTTCGTTTTCTTCCACGTGCTCGACCAGCGCACCAGGGCTGTGCCGTCGTTTGAGAACGTGGCAGGGTCTCTGCATCATCCGCCAGTCCTGGCGTTTTATATTGTCGGCGTGGCGGCGGCGGCGTTTCATCTGGGTAACGGCCTCTGGAACGCGCTGATAAAATGGGGCTTCACGTCCGGATCCGTGAGCCAGAGGATAACGGGCGTGATATTCACCGTTTTCTGGATACTTCTCGGCGCGGCGGGGATTAAGGCGCTTTTAAATTTCATTTAACGTAGCTGCCCCATTTATGGGGCGATTTTAAAACCGCCAGATAAATCAGGCAGCTACAAAAAAAGAATGACTGCTAAATCCAACATAATCATAATCGGCGGGGGTTTGGCCGGGCTGATGTCCGCGATAAAGGTCGCGGAGTCCGGGAACAAGGTAAAGCTGTTCGCCATACACCCCGCGCGGCGCTCGCACTCCGTCTGCGCGCAGGGCGGGATAAATGCGGCGAAGAACCTGAAAGGCGAGGACGACTCCGTCTGGAAGCATTTCGACGATACGGTTTACTCCGGGGATTTCCTCGCAAACCAGCCGCCGGTGCTGAAGATGTGCGAGGCCGCGCCGGGGATAATCGACCTGACAGACCGGATGGGCGTGATGTACAACAGGACGCCGGAGGGGCTGCTGGATTTCCGCCGCTTCGGAGGCACGAAATATCACCGGACGGCCTTCGCCGGGACGACGACCGGCCAGCAGCTCGTATATGCGCTGGACGAACAGGTGCGGCGCTTCGAGGCGGCGGGGCTTGTGGAAAAGTTCGAGAACTGGGAGTTCTTGTCGCCGGTTATCGACGACATAGGGACATGCCGGGGAATCGTCGCAATAAATTTATACACTATGGAACTGAGGGCTTTTCCCGCTGACGCCGTAATCGCCGCTACTGGCGGCATAGGCGCGATATTCGGCAAGAGCACAAACTCCGTCGTCAATACCGGGAGCGCTGTATCGGCCTTCTATCAGGCGGGCGCAACATACGCGAACCCGGAGATGGTGCAGGTGCATCCGACAGCCATGCCCGGAGAGGACAAGACCCGGCTTATTTCCGAATCCGCCCGCGGTGAAGGCGGTCGGATCTGGGTGCCGAAGGACGGCAAGCCCTGGTATTTCCTTGAAGAGTGGTATCCCGCCTACGGGAACCTCGTCCCAAGGGACGTGGCATCACGCGCGATATTCAAGGTCGTTTATGAAATGGGGCTGGGAGTTGACGGAAAGCCGGTCGTATATCTCGATATTTCGCGCCTGCCGAAAGAAGACCTTGAGACGAGGCTCTTCGGCATAATGGAGATATATCAGACCTATACCGGAGACGACCCGCGAAAGGTTCCCATGCAGGTATTCCCCGGCGTGCATTACAATATGGGCGGGTTCTGGGTGGACTATGACATGGCGACAAACATACCCGGCCTCTTTGCCGCCGGCGAGGCGGAATATCAGCATCACGGGGCGAACCGGCTCGGCGCCAATTCCCTCGTGTCCTGCATTTACGACGGCATGGTCGCAGGCCCTGCGGCTGTCAATTACGCATCAGGTCTCAATACGCGCGCGGAAGACCCGCCGGCGTCGCTTTTCGATGCGGAGACGAAGAGACAATCAGAGATAAATTCCCGCCTGATGTCGAAGGACGGCAGCGAGAACCCGCGCGCCCTTTACCACGAGATGGGCGAAGTTATGCGTGAAAATGTGACGGTCGTGCGGTATAATAAAAAGCTTAAGGCCACGGACGCAAAACTCCTGGAACTGACGGAGCGTTATGAAAATATCGGCCTCCCGGACAACGGCCAGTCCCTGGTGTTCGCGCGGGAACTCTGGAACATGCTTGTCCTCGCGCGTGTGATAACGCTTGCGGCGCTTGAGCGTAACGAATCCCGCGGTGCGCATTACAAACCGGAATATCCTGAGCGCAACGACGCCGAGTGGCTCAAGACCACAAAGGCTTTCCATACCCCGGAAGGGCCGCGCTTTGAGTATGAACCGGTGGACGTATCGCTTATAGAGCCGCGAGAGCGGCATTACGATCTGGAATAGCATTACGCAGGAGGTCATTATGAAGTTAAAACTGTTTGCGCCGGCGCCTCTATTATTGTTGTTAATCCTCTCCTCATGCGCGTCCACGGGAGGCGGCAATCCGAAGGCCACGATGATGATGCCGGCCATACGGGCTTTGCAGTCGGTATATGTCTGGGATGCGGACGGCTACCCTGACATAGACCTCCTCCGTGCGTTGAAGGCGGAGACGTCGAAAGAGCTCCGTGAAAAGGGACTCCTTGTATCGAACGACCAGAACGCAACGCAGGCGTACGTGAAAATCACGGTGCTGGAGGGATACAACAACGTGAACAAAGGCAGGTCTTACCTCAAGGCGCGGCTTTATTTTATTGACGCGGCGGGAGAGAATATATTCTACGACAAGACCGCATCCGCATCCCTTTCAGGCGACAGTCCGACCGGCGACGGCGGCGAGAAAGGCCCGGGTTATCCCGTAAAGCAGGTGGTGCGGGAACTTTTGTCCGACTATCCGAAGGTCTTGGGGAAATGAACCAGGGCGACAGGTTCATAGTGAGGATAAAGCGGCAGGAAGGCCCTGGCTCGAAGCCGTACCGGGAGGAGTTCGAACTGACATTTCGCACAGGCATGAACGTAATTATCGCGCTCATGGACATACAGAAAAACCCTGTGACGCGCGACGACAGAGATACTACCCCGGTCTCGTGGGAATGCTCTTGCCTCGAAGAGGTATGCGGGGCCTGCGCGATGGTCATAAACGGCATACCCAGGCAGGCGTGCAGCACGCTCATAGACGGACTTGAGACGCCGGTTGTGTTAGAGCCTCTGACAAAGTTCCCGCTCGTGAAGGACCTCGTGGTTGACAGGCGCTCGATATTCGAGAACTTCAAGAAAATCCATACCTGGGTGCCGATAGACCTGACGTACGGCGCAGGGCCGGGGCCGAGGATCAGCCAGGAGGCGCAGAGGAAGGCATATCCCCTTTCCCGGTGCATAACCTGCGGTAACTGCCTTGAGGCGTGTCCGCAGGTAAACAGCCGTTCCCCGTTTATGGGCGCGGCGGTATTAAACCAGGCGACGCTCATTGACTCGCACCCGACAGGGAAAATGAACAGGAGTGAGCGGCTTGCGGCAGTCCGCGCGAAAGGCGGCCTTCCCGACTGCGGGAACGCGCAGAACTGCGCCCGCGTATGTCCCAAGGAAATACCGCTCGTGGACTCCATCGCGCGGCTTAACCGGGAGGCCATAATCGACGGCATTCTTGGATGGATGGAGAAATAATGCGGCTTCACGAATACCAGGCAAAGGAAATTCTTCAGAAGACCGGCATACCGACGCCGAAGGGATTTCTCGCCTCTACTCCGGGCGAGGCCGGCGCGGCCTATGATAACCTTGGTTCGCACATCGCAGTCCTGAAGGCACAGGTATTGGCCGGAGGACGCGGAAAGGCCGGAGGCATAAAAACTGCTCACTCCGCAGAGGAGACGCAGTTCGCCGCGTCACAGATGCTCGGGCGGAGGATCGTTACATCACAGAGCGGTCCGGAGGGCGCCACTGTGCGAAAGCTCCTTGTAGAAGAGGGCGTAGCCGTAGAGAACGAATATTACGTGGCTATAACCATCGACCGAGAGAGGAAAAAGCCCGTGGTGATAGCAAGCTCCTCCGGCGGCATGGAAATAGAAGAAACGGCCAAAAAATTCCCGGAAAAGATAGTCCGGG
>JAKAHE010000140.1 GCA_021815285.1 Nitrospirota bacterium | reverse complement strand
AATCCATGCGGCGACAAAGGCCATCAGCAGGTTTATAAGCAGGCCCAGCCAGAAGCCGGAGGCGGCGTAATAGGCCCGCGTGAATATGTTTTCCTCCCTGCGCGCAATAAATGTCGCAAAGATAAAGCTGAGCGACAGAAAAACAAATATTGCGAGCGTCCAATGCCTGCCCGCAGGTGAGGTTATCCGGAAGAACTCGACAAAGGAGTAATAGCAGAAGTATGTAATGCCAAGAAGGACGGCAAGGGCGATTGATATGAAGAGGATGAACGGCATGGCGTTATTTTACCAGATAACCGGGATTTAATAAAGGTTTTCAGCATGAATCCGCAGGTCTGGCCGGGATATACAGCCTGAATACGCTGCCCTTCTCCGGCTCGCTTTCGACTTCCACACGGCCCCCGTGGGCCTCGGCAACGGCCTTGACAATGGCAAGCCCCAGGCCCGTCCCGCGAATCCCGGCGGCCCTGCCTGAGCGGTAATATTTTTCGAAAATGTTCCCCAGTTCTTCCGCCGGGATGCCGATACCGGTATCGGCAACCGCTATAACCAGAAAATCATGCCCGGTTTCGGAAGCGGAAAACGCCTTCAGGACGATACTTCCCCCCTTCGGGGTGTAGTTTATGGCGTTCTGAAGCAGGTTGGAAACGGCCCGGACAATAAGTCTCCGGTCCATCATAAAGCTTGCGGGAACATCCGCACCGAGTTCAACGTCAAATCGAAGCGCCTTCTCTTTTATCATTTCTTTCATTTCTGCGGATGTTTCCCGGAGGACTTCCGCGACATCGCAAAGGGAGGGCTGGATTGCGAGTTTGCCGGCCTCGCTTTTCGACATGGTTATGCAGTTTTCGAGCAGGGCGCTAAGCCTGTTTCCGCTCGTGCAGATAGCCGTCAGCATCTCGCTTGTCTCGGGGCTCTGCGGCAAGGTGTTTAAAAGCTCCGCGTATCCGAGTATTGCGGTGAGCGAAGATCTTATGTCGTGCCTCGTCATCGCAAAAAAATCGTCCTTCTGCTGCTCAGCCTTTTTCTTCTCGGTTATGTCCTCCCCGGAGCTGAGGGTGAAAAAGCCGCCGTTTTTCTCGTCCTGGAACACAGAATTGTACCAGTCTATAAGCCTTTCCTCGCCCGATTTTGTCAGAACGATGTTCTGGTAATTATCCGGCAGGGCGGCGTCTCCCGCCATTATTTTCCTGAATATGCCCCGTATTTCCTCCCGGTTGTTCTCCGGGATAAAGTTGTCGAACCAGTTTTTGCCTATTATCTCTTCCTTGGCGTATCCCAGCGCCTCGCAGCCTCTCCGGTTTATTCTCGCAACCGTCTCGTCCGGCGCAATTACCAGCATTATCGATGGGACGACATCTAATATCTTACGTATCCTGTCCCGCTCTTCCGTCAGTTTTTCTTCTGCCTGTTTTCGCTCGGTTATGTCGAGGAGGGTGCCGATAATGGCCGGCTTTCCCCTGTATGACGTGGAGGAACCCAAAACCTCCACGAAGGAAACGCTCCCGTCCGGCCTCATAATCCGGAACTGGTAATCGGCCACCTTGAACAGGCCTTCGATACGCTTCCTGATAGCTTCACGGACAATATGCCGGTCTTCAGGGTGAATGGTTCCAAATATATCCCCCGTCTTCATCAGCTCTTCCCTTGGGCGTCCGAGTATTTCCGCCGCCTTCTGGTTAAGATATACGAACTTTTCTTCCTGGATTAAATAAACGCCGACAAGCGCCTCCTCGGAGAGGTCGCGGAACATCGCCTCCGATTCCCTCAGCGTCTCCTCCGCCGCCTGCCGGGAGAGCAGTTCGTCCCTCTTCGCCGCCTCGGTCTTTCTCTGTCTTATCGCCTGACCGATGGAGTTCAGTATGCGCGCAAAATGGGCAAATCCTATCTCCTTAGTGAAGTAATCGTTCGCCCCGCTTTTGAAGGCGTTGCGGGCTATCTCTTCGTTTCCCTGCCCGGTTATAAAAATAAACGGGGTGTCGATTCCACGCTCTCTCAAGGACTTCAGCAGTTCCATCCCATTCATGAAGGGCATCTGGTAGTCGGAAAGTATGCAATCGACGGCGTGGGTTTCAAGGTATTCAAGGCATTCCTGGCCGCTCTCCAGGATATGAATATCGAGGTGCGGCGCCTCCCTGAGAAGCATAAGCCGCATCAGGCTAGCTATTTCTGGCTCGTCGTCAACTATCACTAAGGACAGCGGCTCCATAAGTTAATCTCCCCATAACAATTATAAAGCAAAAATGGCGAAATAAATTACGGAAGCTGGATTATGTCCTGAAATTTTATTTTGACATCTGCGGCGGTCGGATTACTGATGCGAAACAGACGCTGAAACGGGGGATATTTACTCTGCGTCGGGGGCGCCGGACAGGATTTTTTCTATCCGGGCAATCTCTTTCTTAAGTTCCTCAAGGTCTTCCGCGTCCTGCCTGACCTGCCCGCCGGGTATGTGGGCGGAAGAGTGAAGGAGGTTAAAGCCTGTCGTTTCCTCCATATCCTCTAAGTCTTCCTTCAGGCGTTTCAGCCTGGCCTTGAGCGAGGCTCTGTCGAGTTCCATTTTTCCCCTTGAAAAACTGGTAGTTAGATTGCCCCTCCGCCCAGGACCTTGTAGAGGGTGACAAGGTTCTTAAGGCGCGCGAGATGCGCGATTATGAGATTCTGCCGGGCGGCATACAGGGAGCGCTGGGAGTCGAGCACGTTCAGGTAGCTGTCCACGCCCTGCTCGTAGCGGGCCTTTGCAAGGCGGTAGCTCTCTGCGTCGGCATCGGTAAGGGCCTGCTGTGCCGCCACCTGCTCGTCTATGGTCCCACGCTCGGCAAGGGCGTCGGCAACCTCCCGGAAGGCTGTCTGTATAGCCTTTTCGTAGTCCGCCACTGCGATTTTTTTGTCTATTTCCGATACCTTCAGGTTTGCCCGGTTGCTGCCTGCGTCGAATATGGGCACGGTTATCTGCGGCGCGAACTTCCAGGCGAACGATCCGGGCTTGAAAAGCCCTATGAGGTCGTCGCTGCCGAGGCCTATCGAGGAGACAAGCGTTATGCGCGGGAAGAATGCCGCCCTCGCCGCGCCGATGTTCGCATTGGCCGCCTTCAGAAGGTCCTCGGCCTGGAGGATATCCGGACGGTTCAGGAGCGCCTCTGAGGGAAGGCCCGGGGTAATGTCTTTCAGGGACGTGAGCCTGTCGGAAAGCTCCTCAGGCAGGAGTTTTTCCGGGACAGGCGCGCCCGCAACGAGGTTCAGCGCGTTTTCGTCCTGGGCCGCCACGGTCATGTAATGGGCTATATCGAACCGCGCCGCCTCGACGCTTGTCCTGGCCTGCTGCACGTCGAGCGCGGAGGCGATCCCGTCATCGAAACGGCTTTTGACAAGGCGGTAGTAAGCCTGCTGGTTGGTGAAGGTTTCCTCCGCGAGCCTGTATAGCTCATAGTCAGCCGCAAGGTCGAGATAATCCGAGGCTGCCTGCGCCACAAGGCTTATCTGCACGCTCCGGCGGGCCTGCTCGGTGGCAAGGTACTGGTTAAGCGCCTGTTTCTTGAGGCTTCGTATCCTGCCGAAGAGGTCGAGCTCGTATGAACTCAGGCCCAGTCCGACGTCATATTCCTGAACCGTTTCGTTATACCCGGTTGCCGAAAGCCCCCTTGGCACCCCCTGCAAGTCCGCGTCGGTAAAGGCGTCTACCTTCGGGAAGAGGTTTGACCTCTGTATCTGGTACTGGGCCCTGGAACGCTCGATATTCAGCGCCGCGATGCGGAAATCGCGGTTGTTTTCAAGGGCCAGGGATATGATTTTTCGCAGATTCCGGTCGAGGAAAAACTTCCTCCAGGGTATGTCCGCCAGCGCCCCTGCCGGTTTGCCCGCAGCCTTTTTATAAGCCGGGCCGCCCGGCCAGGAACCGGGAACTGGAGACGCCGGGCGAGAGTATTTCGGGGCCATTGTCGCGCAGCCTGCGAGGATAACCGCTGAAAATAAAACAAAAATTTTCTTAATCATTCTTCGAATATCTCCGTCGTCCGGGCTGATTCCGCCCCGCCCGGCCTGGTGTTTTCGACATCGTTTTCCGCCCCTGTGGTGTCTTTTTGTCTTGCCGGGAACGCCCGCCTTACTATGACGAAAAAGACCGGGACGAAGAAGATTGCAAGCACGGTCGCCGAGAGCATTCCGCCCATGACGGCGGTGCCGATGTCGTTCTGCGCGCCTGAGCCTGCGCCGTTGCTTACGACCATCGGCAGGACTCCGAGGATAAAGGCCAGGGACGTCATAAGTATCGGCCTCAAGCGCAGCCTTGCCGCCTCGAGCGTCGCCGCAAAGAGGTCTTTCCCGTGCTCCATCTGGCTCTTTGCGAATTCGACAATCAGTATGGCGTTTTTCGCGGACAGGCCGATGGTGGTGAGAAGCCCCACCTGGAAATACACGTCGTCCGAAAGGCCGCGAAGCAAAGCCGCCGTCAGCGCGCCGATTACGCCGAGCGGCACGACGAGCATTACGGAAAAAGGCACCGCCCAGCTCTCGTAGAGGGCGGCGAGACAGAGGAAAACCACCAGCAGGGATATGGCGTAGAGCGCCGGCGCCTGGGCGCCTGAGAGCTTCTCTTCATAGGAAAGCCCGGTCCACTCGTAGCCGATACCAGCCGGAAGCTTTGCCGCCATGTCCTCCATCGCCTTCATGGCCTGGCCTGAGCTCTTTCCGGGCGCGGGCTGGCCGAGAATTTCAATAGACGGCAGGCCGTTATACCGTTCCAGGCGCGGGCTGCCGTAAGTCCAGTGCGCATCGGCAAAGGCGGAGAAGGGCACCATCTCTCCCCTGTTGTTTCTTACAAACCAGTAGTCGAGGTCTTCGGGCTTCATGCGGTACTTCGCTTCCGCCTGCATATAGACCTTCTTGATTCGCCCGCGGTCTATGAAATCGCCTATATACGCGCTGCCCCAGGAAGACGATATGGTGTTGTTGACGTCGGCTGTGGACAGCCCGAGCGCGCCAAGGCGCTCGACGTCTATGTCCAGCTTGAACTGCGGCGTGTCTTCCTCTCCGTTTGGTCGGACTCCCATGACATCGGGGTTTTTTGCGGCCATGGCGAGGAGCTTGTTTCTCGCCTGCATAAGCTTGTCGTGCCCCAGCCCCCCCCTGTCCTGAAGCTCGAAATCAAACCCGGAGGCGTTTCCGAGTTCCCGCACCGCCGGCGGCGCGAAGGCGTACGCCAGGGCGTCTTTTATTTTCGAGAACGCGGCCATCGCATTCATTACCACAGCATTTACCTTCAGGCCCGGTTTTTGTCTCAGGCTCCAGTCCTTCAGCTTCACGAACGCAAGCCCCATGTTCTGGCCGCTCCCGGCGAAGCTGAAACCGGCGACGGTAAAGAGGCAGTCCACGGCGTCCTTCTCATCGACGAGATAGAAGTGTTCGAGTTTTTTCAGCACCCTGACCGTCCGGGCCTGCGTGGCGCCGACTGGAAGCTGAACCATGCTGTAGAGGAAACCCTGGTCTTCGTCCGGGAGAAAGGCCGTCGGCATCCGCAGAAATACAAACGCCATGACCGCCACGAGCGCTATGTATATGACCATGTATCGCTTCGTCTTGCCGATC
>JAKAHE010000139.1 GCA_021815285.1 Nitrospirota bacterium | reverse complement strand
TCCGCGTTTTTATTCGTTAACCGATTAACCGAGGAGGATACGCAATGAAAAAAATGCTTTTGATAATGGCCGTCGTAGCGCTTTTGACACCAATTAATGCCCTGGCTGGAATGAAGGCCCCGGGAGTCCTCGACAAAGAGGATGTGATGACGGATGAGAGCCTCGCAAAGTACAAGAGCATCGGCATCAAAATATTCACTACGGATAACGTAGAATACAATAATGTGGACAGCGATGAGAAGAGGCAGCTCAAAAACTACTTCAAGGACTGGCAGAAACTGCTCGCCAGGACTATTAAAAACGAGCTTAACGGAGGCAATGTCACCGCCTTTATAATTGATCCGGACGGCAAGAACGCGGATAAGGCGGACATGATAATCGAGGGCGAGTTCACACAGGTCAACATGGGGAGCGCGTTCAGCAGGGTATTCTGGGGGTTTGGCGCCGGTCAGGCGGGAGTCACCGTGAAGGGCAAGCTTGTCGATGCCAAGACCGGCAAGGTACTCGCCACGTTCCAGCACGAGAGCACCTCCGGACTCCAGAACGGCGACAAGTGGCAGATGGTGGAAAACAGGGTCGCGGCAACTGGCGACAAGATAGCCGAGTTCGTGCAGAAGCTGAGCAGGTAGCCGTTACGGAGAATAGGGCAGAGTGAAGGTTTTGCTGATATCCGTCAACCGCGAAACAGAGCCGTTCACGGCGGCCCCGCTCGGCCTTGCTCTTGTGGCCTCGGCGCTTCGCCGGGCGGGGCATGACGTGCGCGCGCTCGATCTCCTTTTCGCGGACGATCCGGATGTCCTGCTCAAGAATACAATTGCCTCCATTTCGCCTGAACTCGTAGCCGTTTCGATACGGAACCTGGAGTCTTCAAGCCGCTTCCTCCTGCCGGATTATAAAGAAACAATAGCCCTGATAAAGCGGGAGACGGATGCGCCCGTTGTCGTCGGCGGGCCGGGTTATTCCATTGCGCCTAAGGCAGCGCTCGAATTCCTTGGCGCGGATTATGGCATAGCCGGAGAGGGCGAGGTGTCCGTGCCGATGCTCGCGGACTCTCTTCAGGGTAAGACTCCCGTTTCTTCCATCCCCGGCCTTTGCAGGTTTGACGACGGCTCTTACATCCGGAACCCGTCAAGTCCGCTTGCCGCAGATTCATTATTCATGCCCGCATGGGATCTCTTTCCCAAGGCAAAATACGACATGCTTGGTATACAATCCAAGCGCGGGTGCTCGTTCTCCTGCGTCTATTGCACGTATCCCGGTCTGGAAGGCGCTAAAATGCGCCTGCGGCCCCCGGCGGAGGTCGCGCGCGAGATGGTCGTCACGCTGGACAGAGGGTTGTCAGCGCCTTTTTATTTCGTGGATAATATATTCAATAACCCGCCCGAGCACGCGTCCGCAATATGCGACGAGATAATCAGAGAAGGCATCAGGCCTTCTTTCGGCTGTCTTGCAAGCCCTGTAGGGCTGGATGGCAGGCTTCTTGATAAGATGAAGCGTGCAGGGTGCGAGAGCGTGGAGGTAGGCGCGGATTCGCTATCGGACAGGGCGCTTTTGAAACTCGGCAAGAATTTCAGTAAAAAAACGGCCATGCAGGCAATAACCGCCGCAAAGGAAGCGGGGCTGATGTGCCTCGTTTTCCTCATCCTCGGCGGCCCCGGAGAGGATATCGACACGCTGAAGGAAACCTTCGACACATTAGAGGACGTCCGGCCGGACAAGGTATTTGCCGTTGCCGGAGTCCGGATATATCCAGGCACGCCGCTTGCCCGCCTCGCCGGAAAGGAAGGACTTATAGCGCCTCACGACCCGCTTATGTTTCCTCAGTTTTACGTCTCCGACAGGCTTGGAGATAACCTCTATTCCGTCGCCGAGGATTATTTCAGAACGCATTCGGACTGGGTATGCTATCCTGCAAAAGGCATCCTACAGGGGGCGCGCCAGGAGCTAAATACGAACGATGTTGCATGGGACGCCTTTGCGCGTGAGGTTTTCGAGAAGGTGCTGTCGGAAGTTCCGGCGCTTCTGCGGCCAATAGCGCGCAAGGCGGTCGGAAAAAAGGCGCAAATTGCCGCGTCCCGGGGTTCCGGAAAAGTAGTATCCAGGGACGTAAGGGACGCATTTTTATCCGAGACTCCCCGCCCGTTTCAGGGGCCTATGAGAGAAGCTTTGAAAAGGCTCGGGCTTCTGGATGGCTAAGGGGACGCATTCCTACCGGCTTGACAGGCATTCCATTTACTGGTGGATTTCCTGGGGGGCAAAATATATCCCCGCGCCGCTTGCCAATTTCATCGGAGACAGGATTGCAGACTGGCTGTTCTACTATAAATCCGAGAATATAGTCTCAGAGCAGGTAAAAAATCTCGACCACGTCCTTGGCCCGGATGTTTCCTGCCGGGAGAAGCGCATGGTGGTGCGCAAACTCTGGCGCAGGCACGGGAGGTTCCTGCTCGACCTATTCCGTTTCGAGCGCATGAGCGATGCCGAGATTGCGGCGCGCGTTCCGGAATTTCTGGGCCTTGAGAATATAAAAAATGCTGTCGAAGCCGGAAAAGGGGCGATAATCCTTACAGCGCACATCGGCCATTGGGAACTGGGCGGCATCCTCCTGAAATATCTCGGGTTCAAGGTAAACGTCGTGCAGTACCTGTACGACTCGGAGGAGCAAAACCGGCTCCTGGACAAAAACAAGGAGATACGGGGTATAAAGATAATCTCTCCTGATAATCCGGCGGGGTTCGCCCTCGGCGCATATAATGCGCTTAAAAGGAACGAACTTGTGGCAATACAGGGGGACAGGGACCTGAATAAATCCGGAATTATGGCGGATTTCTTCGGAAAACCGGCCATTTTTCCGCGCGGGCCTGCGCTGCTTGCAATGAAGACCGGCGCGCCGCTGATACCGGCGTTTACGATTATGGGCAAAGACGGCAGATACCACCCCGTGGCGGAGCCGCCAATTGAAATGACGAATACCGGAGACGTCGAAGCCGATTTGAGGGCAAATATAAGCAAAGTAGCCATAATATTTGAGAAATATGTCCGCCGCCATCCTGAACAATGGTTTAATTTTTATTATTTTTGGGATTAATCCTTGACTTAGCGCCCTCCAATCTGTAAAAATTACGCTACTGAATTAAGTATTGGAGGCTAATTTAATTAATGAGTTATTTTGAACAACTGCGAAATTATACGATTACCCAGGCGGCGGACGCACTTCTGGGAATTATCGGGAACAGTTCTGACGAAAACCTCATCAGGTTTACATACCTTGCCGAGAAGTTCGCCAAGAAGGACCATTACGTCAAGGCAATCCGCTCCATCCGCCAGATGTTCATGGACGGTCATCCCAGCCTCCAGGTTGCCAAGAAGATACTGCGGGAGACTCACCCGAACGTCCGCAAAAGACTGGTAAAGACGTTCATAGTAGGCCAGATGCTTGTCGGCACGAACAGGCGTAAGGCTTTTCAGGACGAAGGCGGCGGTTTCTACCCGCCTGGCCTTTACGTCATATCGCCCTCCATGCGCTGCAATCTCAACTGCTTCGGGTGTTATGCCGGGAGCTACAAGAGGACGGACGAGCTTTCATTCGACGAGGTTGACGGCATTATAAACCAGATGAAGGAGATGGGCGTATTCTTCTGCGTCGTCTCCGGCGGAGAACCCTTCTTCCGGCAGGATCTGCTTAAAATTTTCGAGAAGCACCACGACGTCGCGTTCCTGGTATTTACGCACGGCGGGCTTCTCGACGAGAAAAAGGTAAGGGAGGTTGCGGAGCTTGGCAATGTCCTGCCCTGCATAAGCGTCGAAGGTTTCGAGGAGGAGACGGACTTGAGGCGCGGCAAAGGCCACTTTCAGAGGGTCATGCGCGCCATGGACCTCTTGAAAGAAGCGGGCGTGCTGTTCGGTTTCTCCTGTACTGCGACGCGAAAGAATTTCGAGACCATCACTTCCGACAGGTATTACGACCTCATGATCGAGAAGGGCTGCACGGTAGGCTGGTTCTTCTCGTACATCCCCATAGGCCGGGAGCCGAACATCGAGCTTATGCCTACGCCGAGCCAGAGGAGCGCGCTTCGCGAGACGGTCTGGCGCATACGCAAGACCAAGCCGATACTCCTTGCCGACTTCTGGAACGATGGTCATGTCGTGGGCGGGTGCCTCGCCGGCGGCAGGAAATATCTTCACATAAACGCCCACGGGGATATAGAACCTTGCGTGTTCTGCCACTTCGCCGTGGACAACATAAGAAATACGAAGATAAAGGACGCCCTTATGTCGCCTTTCTTCAAGACCATACGCGAGAGGCAGAAGACGAACAAGAACATGCTGACGCCCTGCATGATGATTGACAAGCCGGAGTTCATAAGAGAAGCCGTGCTTGCCTCCGGCGCGAGAGCCACGCACGAGGGCGCGGAAAAGATACTGACAGACCTTGCAAAGGACCTGGACAAGTATTCCGAGGAATATTGCGGGATTGCGGATATTGTATGGGAAAAGATGAAGGCGGAAAAGGAGGCCTCCGAAGGGGTTTATACGGAGGTAAAGAGATAGGCAAAAAATGGTGCCGAGGCGCAGAATCGAACTGCGGACACGAGGCTTTTCAGGCCTCTGCTCTACCGACTGAGCTACCTCGGCACGAAGCCTTAAATTAACAGAGCGTCAGACGGTTTGTCAAGAAAAATTGTAGCAGGTCGATTGCAATTACGGGGCTTACTGGCTTTTCGAATACATCCCCAGTTACAGCCATCTTCTCGAGGTTGCTATTTGAATAAGATTTCCGGAAGGCCGAAGTCCCTGAAGCCTGCGCCGTTTAGGTTCTGCCCCGGATGCAGCCACGGCACGCTGCACAGGATGATTGCGCAGGCGATAGACGACCTGGGCGTGCGCGGCAGGACCATCGGCATAGCTCCCGTGGGATGCGCGGTCTTTGCATACGATTATTTTAATTTCGACATGCTCGAAGTGGCGCACGGACGTCCGCCCGCGGCATGCACTGGCATGAAGAGGGCGCTTCCGGACAGGCTGGTATTCAGCTACCAGGGAGACGGCGACCTTGCTGCAATCGGGACTGCCGAGATAATCCATGCCGCCAACAGGGGCGAGAACTTTACGGTAATATTCGTGAACAATGCGACATACGGTATGACCGGCGGTCAGATGGCCCCTACGACGCTCATAGGTCAGAAGACCACCACCACTCCCGGCGGCAGAAAGTCCGCGCAGGACGGATACCCCCTGAGGGCGGCGGAACTGATTTCGGCGCTCGAAGCCCCTTATTACGTGGAACGGACTGCGCTCGACTGCAAGAAGAACGTCGTGCGGACAAAAAACGCGATAAGAAAGGCGTTTGAGTATCAGCTTGCGGGCAAGGGGTTTACATTCGTCGAGGTACTTTCGTTATGCCCGACGAACTGGGGCATGGAGCCGCTCAAGGCGATGGAGTGGGTTGCCGGGCCGATGCAGGAGGTCTTTCCTGTAAAAATCTTCAAGGACGGCGGGAAAAATCTGTGAGAAACGATGTTATTATATCCGGATTCGGCGGACAGGGCGTATTGCTTGCCGGGAAGCTTCTGGCATGGGCCGGGATGCTGGGCGGGAAGTTCGTCA
>JAKAHE010000138.1 GCA_021815285.1 Nitrospirota bacterium | reverse complement strand
CGGGCTTCACGGAGCGAGACCGCTTAATCGCCATCCTCGATTACCAGGGGAGACAGAGGCGTTTCGGGAAGACATCCGAGCAACTGGGGAGTTAAATGGGCTACAAAAGAGTTCTGACGGCAGTTTTTGCGATACCGATGCTGTTCATCATAGTGCAGTATGCCGGGCCATTGACGTTCTTTTTCCTGATACTTGCGGGTGTCATGGTCGGTCTGTACGAGTTTTACAGGATGTCCAAGAACAGCGGATACAGGCCACAGACGTTCGTGGGAATGTTCGTCGGCGCGCTGGTGATCAGCGGGTTTTACGTCGGGGCCGAGATCCCGGACTGGCAGTATGCGACGGTATTCTCGCCGGATGTCATGGTCGCGTTCGCGTTCGTGGTGGCGCTTCTCTTCAGGCTCTTTTCCCGCAAGGATATAAACGGCGCGCTGGTTGACGTGGCCCTTACATTTACCGGCGTCGTTTACGTTGCATGGCTATCCGCCTACGTAATCCTGCTTCGCTCCTGGAAGACGCCGGAGGTTGACGGACGCCAGCTTGTATTCTTCCTGTTCGCCGTCACATGGGCGACGGATACCGGGGCGTATTACATAGGGAGCCGTTTCGGCAGGAATAAGCTCTACCAGAAGATAAGTCCGCACAAGTCGTGGGAAGGCGCCGTCGGCGGCCTTATGGCCGGTATCGGCATGTCGCTCGTATGCCGGGTGTGGTTCTACCGCGCGCTTCCCCTGCACGACGCCATAGGGCTTGGAATAGTCCTTGGAATAGTCGGGCAGGTGGGGGATTTGGCCGAATCCATGATAAAGAGGAGCGCAAGGACGAAGGACTCCGGCGGCATATTCCCGGGGCACGGCGGTTACCTGGACAGGGTTGACAGTATGCTCCTGAACGCCCCGGCCCTTTACTACTACACGCTCGTAGAGCTTTCCGCAAGGGTTATATCGCTGAAATGAAAAATCTATCCATACTCGGATGCACAGGCTCCATAGGCGTAAATACGCTTGACGTCGCGCGCCGGTTCCCGGAGAGGTTCAGGGTCATGGCGCTCTCCTGTGGCGCCAATATCGACCTTGTCGAGGCCCAGGCGCGGGAGTTCTCTCCGGAGATTGTCACGGTGCGGGACAAAAAGGCCGCAGACGCGCTAAAGAAGCGTCTTGGCGGCGGAGTCCGCGTCATGCACGGCGTAGAAGGGCTTGTGGAGGCGGCGTCTCTCGATGGCGTGGATATGGTGGTTTCGAGCATAGTAGGCGCGGCGGGTCTTGTGCCAACAATGGCCGCGATAGAGTCCGGCAAGGACATCGCCCTTGCCAACAAGGAAACGCTCGTCTGCGCAGGCTCGCTCGTCATCGACGCGGTAAGGCGTCGGGGCGTAAAACTCCTGCCTGTGGACAGCGAGCATTCCGCCATCTTCCAATCCATGAAGGGCCACAGGAAAAACGACCTCGCGCGCCTGACGCTAACGGCTTCCGGCGGGCCTTTCAGGGAATACCCTGCCGAAAGGCTTAAGGGTGTGCGGCCAGCGGACGCCCTTAAGCACCCGAACTGGGAAATGGGTAAAAAAATAACAATAGATTCCGCGACGCTCATGAACAAGGGCCTTGAGGTAATCGAGGCCAGGTGGCTTTTCGATGTCGGGCCGGAGAGGATATCCGTGCTTGTGCATCCCCAGAGCATTATACACTCCATGGCGGAGTTCATAGACGGCTCCGTCATAGCCCAGCTCGGAGTCCCGGACATGCGCGGGCCCATCTCCTATGCGCTCGGCTATCCGGGAAGGCTCAAGAAGAACATACCGGGTCTCGACCTCTCTAAGGTCGGGCGCCTGACGTTCACGGAGCCGGACATGGAGAAGTTTCCATGCCTGTCGTACGCATTCGACGCCCTCGAAGCCGGCGGGACGATGCCCGCCGTATTGAACGCGGCGAACGAAATCGCCGTGCAGGCGTTCCTGGACGAACATATCGGTTTCATGGACATCCCGGCGCTCATAAGGAAGGTCATGGACGCGCACAAGCCCTGGGAGCCTTCGTCCGTCGAGGATGTGCTCTCTGCGGATAAGTGGGCAAGGAGCGCGGCGGCAAGGCTGGCAAGGTAATTTTTAAACGGTTTTTCTGGAGGCAGCTTGCATAACACGCTTCTTGAGGCTGTAAGCGGCATGTTTCCCACGGTATTAGGTTTTGCCGCGGCTGTGGTGGCGCTGGGCCTTCTCATATTCGCGCATGAGATGGGCCACTTCCTTGTGGCGAAGCTCTCCGGCGTCTCGGTGCTTAAATTTTCCCTGGGGTTCGGGAAGAAGCTCGTCGGCTGGAAGATAGGCGAGACGGAATACATGATCTCCGTTTTTCCGCTCGGCGGATATGTCAAGATGCTTGGCGAGGACGAGGAGAACCCTGAACTTACGCCCGAAGAGAAGGAACATTCGTTCACGGAGCAGCCGCTCTGGAAGCGCGCGGCCATCATCTTCGCCGGCCCTTTCTTCAATATCCTGCTGGCGATACTGCTCTGCTATATTCTGTTCCTTACCGGTTTTCCCACGGTGATTGCGAAGGTGGCCGATGTCGTAAAGGGAAGCCCGGCTCAGGCGGCGGGTTTCAAGCCCGGCGACGTTATCGAGAAGGTTAACGGCGATTACGTGGACGTGTGGGAGGAAGTCTCGGAATACATAAAGGCCCATCCGGGGCGGGAGATTGCCTTCTCCGTCCGCAGGGACGGGCGGATTCTGGATATGAAGGCAATCCCTGCCGACGTGAACGGGAAGGGAGACATGGGCTTAATGGGCTCAGTAATAGTCGGAGCGGTCCTGGCCCATTCCCCGGCTGACATGGCCGGAATCAAGACCAAAGACCGCATCGTGGCCGTCAACGGTCATCCGGTCGGCTCCTGGATGGCCATGGCGGATATGGTGAGGGTGAACCCGGGCAGGCCGATGAACTTTATCATCGATAGGAGCGGCAAACTTTTTTCCGTAAATATCACGCCGACCTTGAGCAAGGCCAAACCGGGTAAGAAGCCCTACGGCGTCATAGGTGTCGAGATGGGCTCCAACGAGGTCAACATGTCCTACGGGCCTGTCGAATCCCTCAAGCTCGCCTACGAGCGCACATACATGATGACGAGCCTCACTGTGCAGTTCATCGCCCGGCTGATAGGTGGCAGGGAGGACGCAAGCCAGGTGGGCGGGCCGATTGCTATCGTCCAGCTCTCAGGACGGCAGGCGCGCCAGGGAATCGGAGACTACATAATATTCATCGCGCTCTTAAGCGTAAACCTCGGCGTTATAAACCTCTTCCCTGTGCCCATACTCGACGGCGGACACCTCATGTTCCTTGGGATAGAGGCTATCCAGGGCAAGCCGCTATCGATGAGGAAGCGCGAAATCGCCCAGCAGATAGGGCTTTTCATGCTCATCGCCCTGATGGTGTTCGTATTCTATAACGACATCATGCGGAGCCTCGGCTATCTGCCGATGTGGAAATAGAAATATGAAGATTACCCGCAAGAAAACCCGCCGCATAACCCTTGGCGGCGTCCCAATAGGCGGCGGCGCGCCGGTCGTCGTCCAGTCCATGACGAACACCGACACGCGCGACGTGAAGGCCACGGTAAGGCAGATTAATGAGCTTGCAATGGCGGGCTGCGAGGTTGTGCGTGTTGCGCTACTCGACATGGATGCGGCAAAGTCGCTGGACAAGATAAAAAAAGCCATTGCCATCCCGCTCGTTGCGGACGTTCATTTCGACCATCGCCTGGCGCTCATGGCAATCGACAAGGGCGTAGACGGCCTCCGCATAAATCCCGGCAACATCGGCGAGAAGAGAAAAATTGTGGAGCTTGTGAAGGCGGCTAAAAGCCGCGGAGTCCCGATACGCATCGGCGTGAACTCCGGCTCTCTCGAAAAAGATATTCTTAAAAAATACGGAAAGCCGACCCCTGATGCGCTGGTAGAGTCTGCAATGCGGCACGTGCGCATCCTCGAAGACCTGGACTTCCTCGACATGAAAATATCCATAAAGGCCTCGGATGTCCCTACGACCGTGGACGCGTACAGGCTGATGTCGAAGACGGCAAAATATCCTCTGCACATCGGCGTCACGGAGGCCGGGACGCTCTTCTCCGGCACCGTGAAGTCCTCGGTCGGCCTGGGAATCCTCCTCGCGGAGGGCATAGGGGACACTATGCGCGTCTCGCTCACGGCCAATCCGGTGGAGGAGGTCAGGGCGGCCTGGGAGATGCTTAAGGCCCTGCATCTCCGTCAGCGCGGAGTAAACATAATCTCATGCCCGACCTGCGGCAGGACGCAGATAGACGTAATCGGCCTGGCGCAGGAAGTGGAGCGGCGGCTTTCTCATGTAACGAAGCCTTTCGACGTCGCCGTCATGGGGTGCATAGTGAACGGGCCGGGCGAGGCCGCCCAGGCCGACATGGGCATAGCAGGCGGCAGGGGGCGCGGGCTTCTCTTCCGCCACGGCGAGGTCGTACGGAAGCTCAGAGAGGACGAACTTGCCGACGCCCTTGTGCGGGAAGTCGAGGAGGCGGCAAAAGGATAAAGATGCTCTATTCAAAGCTATTAATACCTACACTGAAGGAAGACCCCGCCGAGGCGGAGGTAATCTCGCACAAGCTGATGGTGCGCGCGGGGATGATAAGGAAGGTCGCGGCGGGGATTTATACATACCTCCCGCTCGGATGGCGCACTGTCAAGAAGGTCGCCGAAATCGTCCGCCAGGAGATGGACAGGGCGGGCGCGCAGGAGGTTATGCTTCCCGCAGTCCAGCCGGCGGATTTATGGAGGCAGTCCGGCAGGTGGGACTACTACGGAAAGGAACTGCTCCGGTTCAAGGACCGGCACGAAAACGAGTTCTGTATCGCTCCGACCGCCGAGGAAGTCATAACTGACCTCGTGCGCCGGGAGGTTAAATCCTATCGCCAGCTTCCGATGAACCTCTACCAGATCCAGACGAAGTTCCGTGATGAAATCCGCCCCCGGTTCGGGCTTATGCGCGGGCGCGAGTTCATAATGAAGGACGCATACAGCTTCCACAAGGACATCAAATCCGCCGAAGCCGAATACTGGAACATGTATGAGGCGTATAAGCGGATATTTACACGCTGCGGGCTTAACTTCCGGGCGGTCGAGGCGGACACCGGGAACATAGGCGGGAGCTTCTCCCACGAGTTCATGGTATTGGCCGAGACCGGCGAGGACTTCATCGCCTCGTGCGATTTCTGCGACTATGCCGCGAACGTTGAGAAGGCGGAGTGCAGCCCGCCGGAGCCGGTGGACGCGAGCCGCCTGCCGCGCGAGATGCTCGAAGAGAAAGGGGTCGAGTTGCCGCTTGAAAAGGTCAGCACGCCCGGCAGGAAAACCGTCGAGGAGGTCGCGGAATATCTCGGTGTTAAGCCGTCGAAGCTGGTGAAGACGCTGATATATAAAAAAGTTCAGGACACTGCCGTTCTTGCGGTTCTTGTCCGTGGTGATCATGAAGTAAATGAGATAAAACTTAATAAAGTTCTCGGGGTACTTGGGCCAGTGGAACTCGCTGACAAGGAAACTGTTGAGCGGGTAACGAATGCGCCATCAGGTTTCGCCGGACCTGTAGGACTTCCTA
>JAKAHE010000137.1 GCA_021815285.1 Nitrospirota bacterium | reverse complement strand
TCTGGCGGGTGCATGAACACCTTGCGGTTAAACCTGCGTTTTTCCTTGATAATTGCCTGGTCTACCGTGTCTATTCTGTAGCAGGAGCCGACCAGGGCGACATCACGCGCGCCGTGGAGCTGGTCTATTTCCTGGATGAACGTTTCCGACAACTCCTTGTCGGCGAAAGTGGGCGGAATCCCACGGAAATTTCCGGTTTCCCACTCGTAGTCCGCGCCCTTCCTGGGGCAGAGCCACTCGGTATCTGATATAAACAGGACGCACGGGGCCTCGTGCCGCGCCTCGTGGAACGCGCGCCTTAAGGCCTCCGGCTTGCCAAGCATCTCCTGGCCGGAAATGTAGACATATCCGACATTTGCCTCGGACGCGCAGGCCTCGGCAAGCATCGTTATGCCGACGCCGAGAGGCCCCCATATCATCACGCCGGTGGGGATTTCGACGTTCATATCAAGGAGTTCCTGGCCCTTGGTGAGCGGCAGGCAGACCATCTCCTTTAATATGGTCTTTATGTCCTCAAACCCGCCTATGTCGTCCCATTTCATCCTTGGTTCGCGGACTTCGTAATATATATTGGATAAAAGCTTGTGCATCTGGTGATTCTCCGCATTTAATGATTTTATGGGGAAAAACAGAGCAAGAATCATACCAGAAAAGGCGGGAAGGGGCAATGCAGTATTTTCAGAGAATTTTATTTCGGTTTTATCTTACTTTTTGCGACGGGGCCTTCCGGTTTCGCGCTCGACGTCGGACTTGTCCAGGTAATGCCGGACTTTTTCCAGGCTTATCTCAGGCTGGGCGGCTGAAAACGATTTCACGTGCTTTCCCATTATGTCGGCTATGCCATTTAGCGCCTCGTTCCTTGTGAAACCGTATGCGGAGAAACCCTCGTCCGCGCGGGCCATGAAAAGCGGTGTGCCGGTTTCCTTTAATTCATATTCCCAGAGATATACGTTCCACCTGTAGGATTCAGTCTCCAGATAATATTTCCTTGCGGGAAGGCTGGGGGAGGCGGGCTTGTAGTCCCTGTCCTCCCGTATCGCAACCTTAATCTCAGAATCCGTATATCTTTCGTGCATTTTAACAGTCTGGCTTTCTTTTGGTTGCTTTTCTTTCACCTGAAAGAAAAGTAACTACACCGCCGCGTCGCCGCGTTCGCCGGTGCGTATCCTTACCGTCTCCTCGACAGCCGTTACGAATATCTTGCCGTCTCCAATCTTTCCGGTTCTGGCCGTTTCCTCGATTACCTTCAATATCTCCGGCACAAGGGCGTCCTGCACGACTACTTCTATCTTCACCTTCGGCACGAACGTGACGTCGTATTCCGCGCCCCTGTATATCTCCACGTGGCCCTTCTGCCTGCCGTAGCCCCTGACCTCCGTTACCGTAAGTCCGGCAATCCCGGCCTTGTTCAGGGCATCCTTGACATCCTCAAGTTTGAAGGGTTTTATTATGGCCTCTATTTTTTTCATAGCGCAGGTCTCCGTCAATCCTCGAATATGTAACCTGACTCGCCGTGCTGGCTGTAGTCCAGGCCCGCCGCCTCGTCTTCCTCGCTCACCCGAAGCCCCATCACCGCGTCCATGATCTTGAGCAGGATGGTCGTGCCGACAAAGGAGTATATTATGCTCGCGGCGACGGCTATCGCCTGTATGCCGAGCTGTTTCGGGTTGCCGTAGAAAAGGCCGTTTCCGCCGGCTGAGTTCACCGCGACCGTCGCAAACAGACCTGTTGCGAGCGCGCCCCACGTGCCCCCGACGCCATGCACGCCGACTACGTCGAGCGAGTCGTCATAGCCGAACCTGTGCTTCATGGATACCGCCGTATAGCACAGGACGCCCGCGACGGCGCCGATTATCATTGACGGCATGGGCGTAACATAGCCCGATGCCGGGGTTATGGCGACAAGACCAGCTACCGCGCCGGACGCAGCGCCGAGGACTGTCGGTTTCCCCCTGTGTATCCACTCCGCGAACATCCATGCAAGGGCCGCGGCGGCCGTGGCAAGGTGCGTTACGACAAACGCCGTCCCGGCAAGGCCGCCGGAAGTGACCGCGCTCCCGGCGTTGAAGCCGAACCAGCCGAACCACAGAAGCGCCGCGCCGAGAACGGTCATCGTAAGGTTGTGCGGCGGCATGGGCGTCCTCGGATAACCCCTCCTCTTGCCAATCATAAGCGCCGCCGCGAACGCCGCGACGCCGGAGCTTATGTGCACGACCGTGCCGCCCGCGAAATCGAGCGCGCCAAGGTTATGTATCCAGCCGCCCGCGCCCCATACCCAGTGCGCGATGGGGTCGTAAATCACCGTGCACCATATCAGCGTGAAGACGAGGAACGTCTTGAACTTGAACCTCTCCGCCACCGCGCCTGTGATGAGAGCTGGAGTGATGACGGCAAACATCATCTGGAATATCATGTAGACCTGGTGCGGGATTGTAGCCGCATAGTCCGGGTCTGGGGTCTGTCCGACGTGGTTCAGGCCGAACCATGAGAGGTTCCCGATGATATGATGAAAATCCGGGCCGAAGGCCAGGGAATATCCCCACAGCGCCCACTGGACGGACACCAGCGCGACGATTATGAAGCTCTGCATGATGGTTCCCAGGACATTCTTCCTCCGCACCATGCCTCCGTAGAAGAGCGCGAGACCCGGCGTCATGAGCATGACGAGCGCAGAGGATATGAGAACCCACGCGGTATCGCCGGAATCTACTTTAGGAGCCGGGGCCGTAGCCGCAGCAGCAACGCCAGCAAAGCCCAATACCAGACCGGCGGCAAGGATTAAACCTGCAAGTTTTTTAATGCTCTTCACGTTATTACTCCTCCTTGTTTAAATGGAGACTGCCCGGTTTATATATTACAAAGTCCGTGCCAGGAGGATAAAAAGGCGGGATGCGCTATTTAACTTACTGGGAAATAAGGATAATCTGATTTCAAGACATGCCGTCAGAATTGTATTGCATTCTTGTATCACTGCACATAAAAAGGGCACAGCGGGACAAATGCCTATTAATTATGCACACCCGACTGGATTACCGCGCCGCCTGCGACTATTATCGCAAGTCCGAGCCATGTCGTAAGAGGGATGGTCTCCCTGAAGACAAAACGTCCGGCCAGGATGCTTACTACCGCGAAAACGGCAACGTAGACGCCCAGGAGCCTGGAGAAGTCCCATCTTACCGTGTTCACGACCACGCCGTAGGAGCCGAGCATCAGGAAGCCTGCGACGATAAACCATATTATTCCGCCTCGAAGCCCCTTCCTGATTACGGCATCCCCGCCCACCTCGAGCACGGCTGCGGCAACGAATATTATCCAGGCAAAAAATGTCATATGCTTGTTCTCCATAAAACGTTCCCGAAAATCTTTCTCATAAAAAACAGTTTTGCAGAAACTGTGCCAACAGATGCAACGGTTCCGCCAGATTCCGTAATCTTCCTTTTGTGCTATAATATCTTTGTAGACATAAAAATTCGGAGGTGAAGATGAAAACCGATCCGGTATGCGGAATGGACGTGAAGGAAGACAGTCAGTACAACACGCTGCACGGCGGGAAGAAGATGTTTTTCTGCAGCAGGGACTGCCAGCAGAAGTTCATCAAGAACCCCGACCAGTACCTTACCAAGATCAAGGAAAGCTCTGAAAAGGGCAGGAAGGCTGCTTAGAAATTAAGCCTTCTGTCCTTATAGTATGTATTGAAACGCCGCTTGTTAGCGGCGTTTTTCTTTTTTCTGCCGGATATGAACCCCGTAACAGCTATAGCCAGGGCGGAAGCCGTGGAGTCCAGTATAACGTCCGACACTTCAGCGCCCCTGCCGCCCGCAATGTACTGATGGATTTCGTCGCTCGAAGCCCAGAGCGCGCATATGAGCAGAACTGTCAGGCCGGCCTTGAGCATATTCAGGCGCGAACCTTTCATGACACCCCTGTACCACAGGACGGCGAGGACGGCGTAGATGAACACGTGCGCGGACTTCCGGACGAAGAAGTCCGCAGTATTCAGCGAAGAGGCGTCGTAGCCGTATCCGACAAATCCGAGGATGCCGCCGATAATAGGCTTCGTGAAAGCGGAGCCGAAATAGGATGTGGACAGCACGAACATCACGGCCATCCAGGCGAGAGCCGGCACATAGGGTTTTATTTTTGAGGTGTTCAACGCCTTGTTTTCCTCGCTATGAAGTCTCCGATACTAACGGGGTTCCCTTCCTTGAAGTCGTTAAATTTCACCCCGTACCTCATCATCTTCGTATTGCTCGGAGCCATCCTCATGACCTCTGCCCTTGCCACGACTCTGTTGAATTCCGACGCGCCTGGAATAAAGAACGATACCTCTATGCCTTCTCCGACGGTAAGGCCCCTGTCGCACTCGAAGAGAAGCCCGCTCGTGCTCACGTCCACGGTATTGGCGAGGAAGAACTCGTCCCCCAGTCTGCCGCCGATCTTCACCTTCACAAGTATCCTTATCGACTGCCTTACCGGGATGCCGAGGAGTTTCGCAATCTTTTCGGCAAGCTCGTGCTTGTCTATCGGCTTCTTTACGAAGTCGTTGGCCCCGGCCTCGTTGCAGCGGCGAATCTCATCCTGGCTGTTCAAAAGCGTTACCAGGACGACTGATACGTTTTTTAGTTCCGGATCTTTGCGGATTGTCTTGCAGACCTCGTCGCCGCCCATGCCAGGCATGTGGAGGTCCATAATTATTATATCCGCTTTTTCGTTTTTGTGCACCTCCAGGGCCTCGCGGCCGCTTGTGGCGGTGAGAACCTGAAATATGTCCCTTTCGAGCAGACCTATCTGCCGCTCAAGGATTGAACGGACGCTTTCTACCAGCAGTACCTTTTTTTTCATTTATTCAGTATTTCTCCGGTCTTGCGTGCGGCTTCCGATACCCTTACCTTCAGAGCCTCCCCGGTGCTTCTCCTCTTTACCTCCACAAGCCCTTCTTTAAGATTCTTCTCGCCCACGACAACGCTTACGGGGAACCCTATCAGGTCCGCGTCCTTGAACTTGAACCCGGCCCTTAAGTCCCGGTCGTCCAGGAGCGTCTCCACGCCAAGCTTTTTAAGCTCTTCGTAAATCTCCGTCGCCGCGTCCATGACGCCCTTGTCGTTTACGTTCAGGGGCAGGACGATTGCCTCAAACGGCGCAATCGGCGCGGGCCATATGATGCCGTTTTTGTCGTTGTTCTGCTCGATGGCCGCAGCCGCCGTCCGGCTGACGCCTATGCCGTAGCAGCCCATAATCATCGGTTTTTCGGCCCCGCCGTCGTCAAGATAGGTGCATTTCATCGCCTCTGAATACTTCGTCCCCAGCATGAATATATGCCCTACCTCTATGCCCTTGAATATCTCAATCTTCCCGGTTCCGCATTTCGGGCACGGGTCGCCAGGGACGATATTACGAAGGTCGAAAAATGGCCCAATACCTTGTGCAGTCAAATATCCAATACCAAGTTGGATATCGAAATCTTTGATATTGACATTTTTTAAATGAGTATCTGCCTCATTGCCGCCTGTGATGAAGTTCTTCATTATCCCAACCGCGTAATCCGCGATAATAGCAACTTCCTTAGGAAGTCCTACAGGTCCGGCGAAACCTGATGGCGCATTCGTTACCCGCTCAACAGTTTCCTTGTCAGCGAGTTCCACTGGCCCAAGTACCCCGAGAACTTTATTAAGTTTTATCTCATTTACTTAGATCG
>JAKAHE010000136.1 GCA_021815285.1 Nitrospirota bacterium | reverse complement strand
TCGAGACATGCATCCCGGCAAGGAGCGCATATCCTGCCGCCGCAGGTATCGCGGCCAGGGCCGCAGCCTTGTTCCTGTCCATGACCAAGCTGAACCTTAGCGCGAGGCGGTATGGAATAACATATGAAACGGCGATGACAAGCCCGAACACAAGCGAGGCGAGAAGGGCTATGTGCGAGCCGGATACAACGAGCAGGTGCGTCGTCCCGGATGCGGAAAAATTATCCCGCATGGCGTCCGGCGCGGCATTCTGGTCGCCAAGCGTCATCGCATTGAAAAGCGCCGCCTGCTCCGGAGGAAGGCTCGACAGGGCAAGCCTTGATAGCTTCAGCCTGAAGGCGTAAAGCCTTGAGAGTATCCCGCCGCCACGGGCGATTATCGAAATATCATCAGGGCTTGCGTATCCTTCAGCATCCCTGCACTCGTCCTCGTCGTAGCGGCCCCGGTCGAACTCCCCAAAGTTCCTGAAGCCTCCGGGCTTCTCCAGGGAGACAAGACATGATATGACGTCCCCGTAACGGACATCGAGGCCGGTTCCCTTTATCGAGAGGAGTATAAGTCCATTTCTTCCGGGGAAAGGCGCTTTGACTGCTGGTTCCACGACAAGCCGGGTAAGTCCGCCGCTTTCCTCCGGCGGACGCGCGACTGTAGCCGCAAGCCGGAAGGCGCCTTTGCCTGCAAGCCCGGCTGAGACGGAAGGAGCGCCCGGGCCGTAGAGATAAAACGAGGCGAACCCGAATAGAAAGAATAAGGCAGCGATAATTGTTATCCGTGTTCGTGATTCGTGAAACGGTCTGGAAACGATGGAAAATACTGCAAGCGAGGCAACCGAGAGCGCCGAGATGGTATAAGGGAAATACTCGAAACCCTTACCCGCGGCTATGCCGCAGGCCAGGGCGGCGGCGGGGACAAGGAGAGGGCGCGCTTTGTGTGCGTGATTCGTGTTAGTGAAGTTCATTGAACCGCAAGAACACAAAAGGCTCGGAAATAAAACTTATTTAATAGGGACTTCTCTTAACGCCATCGCCAGTTGATATGCGCTTTCGTACCGCCTGGACGGTTCCTTGTCAAGGCACTTGAGGATTATCTCGTTCAGTTTTCCAGGTATCTCCGGCCTTAGCTGAATGGGTGGCGCTGGCTGGGTGTGGATGTGATGATATGCCGCGTCTCCCTCAGAAAACGGATGCTTTCCGGCGGCCAGCTCATATAGGACAAGGCCGAGCGAGTATATGTCGGTTGCAGGGGTAAGCTTTTTTCCCTGAAGCTGTTCCGGAGACATGTACATTATCGTGCCGCTTATGGAACCCGCGTCCGTAAGGGTCTCTTCTCCGGGGCTTTTAGCAAGCCCGAAATCCATTATCTTGACAATGTTCTGCTTGCTTATCATTATGTTGCTGGGCTTGATGTCCCGGTGTATTATGCCCTTCTTGTGGGCGTAATCGAGACCCTGGCAGCACTGGTAGATAATCTTGAGGGTCTTGTTCAACGGAAGGCGTTCCACCATTGTCTGTAGCTTCTTCAAGGTTACGCCCTCGACGTATTCCATTGTGATAAAGCTTCTGCCTCCGGCCTGCTGGAAGTCGTAGAGCGTCACGATGTTCTGGTTGTTTAGCTGGGCAGCGGAGCGAGCCTCGGCGGAGAAGCGCATGATGGCCTTCGGGTTCTCGCTTATGCTCTTTGGCAGGAGCTTGATGGCTATCGTTCGGCTCAGGGTATTATCCATAGCCTTATAGACCACGCCCATGCCGCCGCGGCCTATTTCCTGGAGGATTGTGTACCTTTTTGCCGAGTCCGACGTGGCCGAAGCCGGATGACCGGTACCGGACGGCTGGACGGCTGCGGAGGCGGTAACTCCCGGAGCGGCGCCGGAGTTTCCGGGACGGGATATGCCGGCTCTGGATGCAGCGGCCTGTGTAGCCGCAACGGAGACCTGTGCCTCGCATCTCTTCGCGCGCTCCTCGACGTCCTTATAGGCTATGTCAACAAGCTGAATCTTCTTGTACATGCCGAGGGCTTCCTTGAACTTACCGTCGGATTCGTATATCGTGCCAAGACCGTAGAAATAGCCGATGTTTTCCTCGTCCGGCTCCGACTGGCCGATTGCTATGACATATTTCTGCTCCGCAACGTCAAGCTTGCCCTGTTCGCGCAGTATGTCCGCCATTCTTCCACAGGCGTTAAGATACCCCGGGTCGCCCTGGCGCACCTTCTGGAGCGACGAGAACTCCTTTGCCGGGAGGTTGGCCTTCCTGTACATCTCCGCCGCTGCGAAATACTCCCCGGCAGACTCGACCATGGACGACGCCTTCTCGACATCTCCCAGATTCATATATATCTCTGCTGCGATTTTGAAGTCGCCATTTTTCTCATAGGCCTGGGCGGCCTTCAGATCCTCGCCGGCCTTTTCGAACATAGCCGCGGCGTCGTAATATTCGCGCTGGCGCATGTAGCAGTCCCCGGCCTTGCCAAACTCTCCGGCGCCGTTATAGAGCTCCGCCGCCTTGATGAAATCGCCGGACTCCATCAGCATATCAGCCGCGCCCACGTAATTGCCGTCCGCGAAATACTTGTCCGACATGAGTTCCGCGGCCCTGCGGGTATTCCCGAGTTCGCGGAATATCTCAGCAGATTTCTCGTAGAGCTTCCCGGATTCGAAAAGCTCCGCCGCTCTCGTTTTGTCGCCCGCCAGAAGCGCGCACTCGGCGGCCTCGAGATACGCCTTGACGCGGGCGTAGCACTCCACCGCCTTAGGATACTGGCCTGTCTCGCGGTAATATTGTCCCGCTTTTATGGAATACTGGTTGTATTTTTCTATATTGGCGACGTTCATCTCTTTGGAAGACGTTGTCTCGACAAAGGCCCGGTCGTAATAGACGGCGGCCTTGTCGAGATTTCCGGCCTTCTCGAAATGCATGGCGGCAAATAATGTATGGCCGGCCTCCTCGAATAGCCGGGCCGCCTCTGTGTGCATCTGCGCCTTTTCGTAGGCCTCAGCCGCCAGGATAGGCTTGCCAGCCTTGCGGAACACCTCTGCCGCCTGGGCGTATTTCTCCTGCCTCATCAGGGCATCGGCGTGCCATGAATGCTCTCCGGCTTTCTCGTAAAGCTCTATGGCTTTATCCACCTTGCCCATCTTCTCGTAGATCTGCCCCGCCTTGGCGAGGAGTCCGCCCTTCTCAAGCGTCTTTGCGGCCATAGTGTCTTCGTGCAGGGACATATATAAATCCGCCGCACGGTCGTGCTGTTTCTTGCGGGCGAGCTTCCTGGCCTGGGCATACATCTTTCTCTTCTCTATTGACATGCTGAGCGAGGAGCCGTGGAACCGGCTCATTATGAAGCGGTACGTCCTGGTGATAATGAACTTTAGTATGGTATAGGAAAGCCAGAGTATGAATGCGCTGATGAAGATGTAGGCCCAGGCGGGTATCAGGGTGAAGAGGTCTTTGAGGATGGGCAGGGAGCCGAAACGGATTATATAGACATTTTTCAGGAGCTGCATTACTGCGAAAATAAGCTCTGCCAGTTCGTGCAGGTGCAGGTCTTTTTCAAGCATAAGACTCTCGGATTAAGAAAACTTTAAGTAAAATGACAACCTTTGCGCCAGCCAGCCTCCAGTCAGCCAAGTTCTTTCTGCACCGCGCCGGCCAGTTCATGGACCATGCCCTCAATGAAGGCCTTGTCGCTTCCTTCCGCCATTATGCGAAGCTTCGGTTCAGTCCCGGAATATCTTATCAGGATTCTACCCGTCCCGTCAAGAGAAGCCTCGGCCTTCCGCACTTTTTCCGCCAGGGCGGGTACATTCATAATTTCCTTTTTTTCACGCACAGTTACATTGACAAGCACCTGCGGGTAGGTGGTCATGACCTTACCCAAGGCGGATAATTTCCGGCCCTTGCGTTTCATTATCGAGAGCACCTGGAGCGCAGTTATTATGCCGTCGCCGGTGGTATTGTAGTCCATGAAGACCACATGACCGGACTGCTCTCCGCCCAGATTATAGCCTCCCTTTAGCATCTCTTCGACCACGTATCTGTCCCCTACGGCGGTTCTCATGAGCTTTATTCCGGCCTCCCTGAGGGCAATTTCGAGACCAAGGTTGCTCATTACGGTTGCGACGACGGTGTTCTTCGCAAGGCATCTTCTTTTTTTCATGTCGATAGCGCACAGGGCCATTACCTTGTCGCCGTCGAAATCCCGACCTTTTTCATCGCAGAATATTACGCGGTCGGCGTCTCCGTCGTGCGCTATGCCGATGTCCGCAGCCTGCTCCACTACTGCATTCTGGATTATCTCCGGATGAAGCGAACCGCACCCCGCGTTTATGTTGGAGCCGTTAGGCTTGTCGTTCAACACGTATACCTCGGCGCCGAGTTCCTTCAATACCCGCGGTGTAACCTTGTATGCCGCGCCGTTGGCGCAGTCAACCACTATCTTCATGCCCTCAAGGGTCATGCCTTTGGGGAATGTGCTCTTGACGAACTCGATATAGCGCCCGACCGCGTCGTCCACCCTGAATGCCTTGCCGACATCCTCCGCCGTGGGGCGGATGTGGTCTATCTCGCCTGAGGTAATAAGCTCCTCGATTTTGCCCTCGACATCGTCGGGCAGTTTCAGGCCGTCGCGGGAGAAGAATTTAATGCCATTATCCTCATACGGGTTGTGCGAGGCGGATATTACGACGCCAGCGTCCGCCCGGAGGCTTCTCGTTATGAATGCTATGCCGGGCGTCGGGAGCGGCCCCACGAGAAGGACGTCCATGCCCATCGAGCATATGCCGGACGTGAGCGCAGACTCCAGCATATATCCGGAGAGGCGCGTATCCTTGCCTATGACAATCCTGTGCCTGGCGCGGCTGTTCCTGAAGACATAGGCCGCGGCCCGGCCAAGCTTCATGGCCATTTCCGTAGTCATCGGGTGTATGTTCGCGGTTCCCCTTATGCCGTCCGTGCCGAAAAGTTTTCTCACTTTGCCCCTTTATGATTCCGCCGGTTTACCGGCTGTCTGTCTCTGGAAACGGTTATGATTATCTCGGCGCTGTCGTCGTAAAGCCTGACGTTCTCGCCGCCTCCTTCTTCGGGAGCGACGAGCGCAACCATCTTTTCGACCGTGCCGGTTATCCCGCTTATGTCGATTCTTTCAGTCCGTATATCCTCCAGCTTCCTGACGAGGCTATCGGGCCCTTCGACCGTAACGGAATCAGGATTGGCCTCCACCTTGCGGATGTGGTAGCCGCTTGGCAGCCGGCCTGAGAGTTCCGCTCTTATGGGCAGGACTTTCCTGGTCAGTTTTTCCAGCCTGAGACGAACTTCCGAGGGGCTTACGCTTTTTACCTTTACATTCCCCGGAGCGCGGACGTTGGACGGGGTAAGCGCATATACGGAATCGCCGGGATTTGCGCCTGAAAGGCTTATGAAGGCGGCGAAATCCCTTGCCGTAAGCCGCCTGAGAAGGGTCTCACGTGTCTGGACCCGCACGTCCACAAGCCCAGGCACGTTCCCGACGACCGCCATGCGGTCCGGTATGTCCCTGAGTTCAAGAGGCACCATGAAATTTACCTCCGAGGTGCCGCGCATGGAGACATGGAGCCATAATATCAGCGCGAATACAAGCGAGAATGTCTTTATGACGATGTTGTCGAATATCAGATGTCTCAGACGCTGGATCATAATTTACGGTCCACTTGCAATAAGCTGTCATTGCGAGCGAAGCGAAGCAATC
>JAKAHE010000135.1 GCA_021815285.1 Nitrospirota bacterium | reverse complement strand
GCCGCTCAGGAAGAAATACAGGAGAAAGTTCGGAGTTAATTTCGCATATCCGTCGGATGAATTCTATCTTAAGGCCGGACGTGATTTTCCGCCGGAGAAGGATTACGACGGCTATCCGCAGATAGATAACGGTGTCGGGCTGGCGCGGGATTTTCTGGACGAGTTCAAATCCCTGGCCTGTCATTCCGAGCGAAGTCTAAGGGGTCGGGACGACAGGCGTAAAACCGGGAAAGTAAAAATACTCCTGGTAACCGGCAGGTCATTCGCGCCGATTCTGAAAAATATCGCAAAAGAAATCGAGACGACGACCGGAGCGAAACTTTCCGTCCTCCCCGTAAAAAATAATCTTTTCGGCGAGAGAGTAACCGTTGCGGGACTCATGTCCGGCAATGATATAATAGCGGCCCTGAAAGGCAGGAAGGCGGACGCGGCGATTATTCCGTCAATCGCCATGCGGGACGGCGAGGGCGTGTTCCTCGACGACCTGACGCCGGATGACGTGGAGCGCGAGACGGGGCTGAAAATAATTATGACGGAGCCGACGGCGGAAGGATTGATAAAAGCCATACTGTCATTCTGAGGGAAGCGAAGAATCTGTTTTAATGTATTTGTAGCTGCCTGATTTATCAGGCGGGTTTAAATGCGCCCCATAAATGGGGCAGCTACATCAAGCGGATTCGATGCTGCGCGATTTATTGGAAACTTGTTAATAGCTATTATATTAGGCATGGAGTTTTTGATTGGAATATTTTTCACGAAAAAGATATTAAAGAATCATTAAGTATTTTTGGGATAGTTACTGGAGGTCTTATGAGAATTTCCGGACACACTAAGGCAGTCGCAATATTTGGAGACCCTGTCGAACACACGCTCTCCCCGGCGATGCACAACGCCGCCTTCGACGCGCTCGGCATGGACTGCGTATACGTGCCGTTCCATGTGCGGCCAAACGGCCTCAAGGGCGCCGTTTCCGGGCTTCGGGCCATGGGGTTTGCCGGGGCGAACATCACCGTCCCGCACAAGGAGAACGTCGTCGAATTTCTCGACGAGATTGACGAGGAGGCGAGGGTCCTTGGCGCCGTCAATACCATCGTGAACAGGGGCGGGATTCTTACCGGATACAACACAGACGGGCGCGGGTTCGTAAAGTCGCTCAAAGACGACGCCGGATTCGACCCGAAGGGGAAGAATGTATTTATTCTCGGTGCGGGCGGAGCCGCAAGGGGTATCGCGTTCGCCCTCGTGAACGCGGGCGCAGGCCCGGTATTCCTGTACGACGTGGACGGGCCCAAGAGGGACAAGCTGGTGCTGGACCTCAACACCGCGCTGAAGAAGGACGCGGCGCGCGCGGAGCCTCTCGACCCCGACTTTATCTGCTCGTGCGCCCTGGTGATAAACGCGACGCCGATAGGTATGCGCGAAGGCGACCCGTTGCCGTTCCCGACGGATTCGTTTAAAAAAGGCCAGCTATTCTACGACGTAATCTACAACCCGCCCAGAACAGCCGCAATGGCCGCCGCCGAGGGCGCGGGGGCCAGGATTTCAAACGGCCTGGGGATGCTCCTGCACCAGGGCGTGATAGCCTTCGAGCACTGGTTTGGCGTTTCCCCGCCGGTGGATGTGATGCGGGAGGCGTTAAGGCAGGGGCTTAAGGAGCATTAAAAAGAATTAATGTGGAGGCGGCCCTCCGTAATCCGATTGTCCTTGACATAAAAGCCTTATGTAACATAAAATTAGACGTTAATTTCGAGCGTTACGCGTCTTTGGAGAACCCATAATGGCTGGCAGGCTCGGACAGTTGCTTGTGTCCGCCAACATGATTACGGAAGAACAGCTCAAAAGGGCGCTTGCCGTCCAGCAGAAGGACGGCGGACGCCTTGGCTCAAACCTCGTAAAGCTCGGTTTTATCGACGAAGACAAGCTCATAACATTCCTCAGCAAACAATACGGCATTCCCGCGGTAAACCTCCAGGAGCTTGAAATAGACCAGGGACTCTGCAAGCTTATCCCTTCCGACGTTGTCCAGAAATACCAGATAATGCCGATAAACAGGACCGGCGCCACCATAACCATAGCGATGGTTGACCCATCCAACATCTTCGCCCTGGACGACGTGAAGTTCATGACGGGATATAACGTAGAGCCGGTCGTGGCGTCCGAGGGCGGGATAAAGGCCGCTATAAACAAGTATTACGACACCGCGGAGGCCCTCCAGGATGTCATGGCCACGCTCAAGGAAGGCGACGAGAACGTGGACCTTGTAATGGAGGAAGAGGAAGACGTAAACCTCGGCGAACTGAAGCAGGCTGTCGAGGATGCCCCTGTCGTAAAACTCGTCAACCTCATCCTTACCGACGCCATCGCAAAAGGCGCAAGCGATATACACATAGAGCCGTACGAGAAATCCTTCAGGGTGCGCTACAGGGTGGACGGCGTGCTCTACGAGACCATGCAGCCTCCGATGAGGCTCCGGGCGGCGCTCACGTCCCGACTGAAGATCATGTCCGAACTCGACATCTCCGAGCGCAGGCTCCCGCAGGACGGACGAATCAAGCTCAAGCTGAAGGGCAAGGAGGTTGACCTCCGCGTATCTACGCTTCCGACGCTCTTCGGCGAGAAGATAGTCATGCGAATCCTCGACAAAGGGAACCTCCAGCTCGACCTCGGCAAACTGGGTTTCGAGGAGAGGGCCGGGGCGGATTTTATCAAGGCCATAAACAGCCCTTACGGAATGGTGCTGGTTACCGGCCCGACAGGCTCCGGAAAGTCCACTACGCTCTATTCCGCGCTCAGCAACGTCAACAAAATAGACGTGAACATCATGACGGCGGAAGACCCTGTCGAATATAACCTGATGGGGATTAACCAGGTCCAGATGAAAGACGAGATAGGGCTTAATTTCGCCGCGACCCTGCGTTCGTTTCTGAGGCAGGACCCGGATATAATAATGGTCGGCGAGATACGCGACTACGAGACCGCGGAAATAGCCGTCAAGGCCGCTCTGACCGGCCACCTGGTGCTTTCCACCCTTCACACGAACGACGCGCCGTCTACGATTAACCGTCTGCTCAACATGGGCATAGAGCCGTTCCTCGTCGCGTCTTCCACAATACTCATCCTGGCCCAGAGGCTATGCCGGAGGGTATGCCAGAACTGCAAGGAGCCGGAGAAGGTCCCGCTCCAGGCGCTGATAGACGTAGGTTTTACCGAGGAAGAGGCGAAGGAAGTAGTGCCTTACAAAGGACACGGCTGCGACATCTGCGGCGGGACTGGCTACAAGGGCCGCGTAGCTCTCTATGAGGTCATGCCCATATCCGATGGGGTAAAGGAACTGATACTTGAGGGCGCTACCGCCACGGAAATAAAGAAGTGCATGTTGAACGACGGCTGCAAGTCGCTTCGCAAGAGCGGCCTTACAAAAATAAAGCAGGGCGTCTCTTCCATCGAAGAGGTGCTGAGGGTTACTTTCGGAGATTAATACAATGGCAAACCTGCACCAGCTACTACAGACGATGATAGACAAGGGAGCTTCCGACCTGCATATAACAACGGGTTCGCCGCCGCAGCTCCGCATAGACGGCCAGCTCGTCCCGATGAACCTTCCGCCGCTGTCCGCCGCCGAGACGAAGCAGATATGCTACAGCATCCTGACTGATGTGCAGAAACACAGGTTCGAGGAGGACGACGAGCTCGACCTCTCCTTCGGTATAAAGGGCCTGTCACGCTTCCGGGCGAACGTATTCCTGCAGAGGGGCGCCGTTGCCGCGGCCATAAGGACGATTCCCTTCAAGATACTATCGCTTGAGGAGCTTAACCTCCCGCCGATAGTGAGCGGGCTTGTCAACAAGTCGAAGGGTCTTATACTCGTTACCGGCCCGACCGGCTCAGGAAAGTCCACGACTCTCGCGTCGATGATCGATAAGATAAATTCCGAACGTCATGAGCATATCATAACCGTCGAAGACCCCATAGAGTTCCTGCACCAGCACAAAAAAGGGCTTGTAAACCAGAGAGAAGTCGGCGCAGATACAAAGGGTTTCAAACAGGCGCTCAAATACGTCCTGAGGCAGGACCCGGACATTGTCCTGATAGGCGAGATGCGAGACCTGGAGACGATGGAGGCGGCCCTGACAGTATCCGAGACCGGCCACCTCGCGCTTGCGACGCTCCACACCAACTCCGCCGTCCAGACGATAAACAGGATAATAGACGTGTTCCCTCCGCACCAGCAGCCGCAGGTTCGCGCCCAGCTTTCCTTTGTCCTGGAGGGCATCATAGCCCAGCAGCTTATACCGAAGATGAGCGGACAGGGGCGCGTCATGGCCGCCGAGGTGCTGATACCCACTCCCGCGATAAGAAACCTTATCCGCGAGGACAAGATACACCAGCTTTATTCCTCGATGCAGACCGGGCAGGCGAAGTTTGGCATGCAGACCATGAACCAGGCCCTCTACGATCTCTTCGCAAAGAGGATAATATCATATGACGAAGCCCTTGGCAGAAGCCCGGTCCCCGAAGAGTTCATGGGGATGATATCCAAGGGGGATACTCCGGCGGGCAAACCGCGATAAGAAAATAGTATCTTGAAGGAGGATAAGTATGGCCTCAACTCTTACTTTTACATGGTCCGGAAAAGGCAGGGACGGAAAAACCGCCAAAGGCGAAACCATCGCCACCAACAAGGACGAGGCGATATCCCAGCTTAGAAAGCAGGGAATAGTCGTCACGTCCATAAACTCCAAGTCCGGCATGAATATGGATATAAAACTTCCATCGTTCGGCAGCGGCGTGTCGGACAAGGACATTATCGTCTTTACCAGGCAGTTCACGACCATGATAGACGCCGGGCTGCCCCTGGTGCAGTGTCTTGAGATACTGGAGAAGCAGACTCCGAACAAAATATTGGCGACGGCTATAGGACAGATCCGGCAGGATGTAGAGGCCGGTTCCACATACGCTGACGCCCTCGGAAAGCACCCGAAAATATTCAACGATCTGTACGTGAACCTTGTCGCGGCGGGCGAGGTGGGCGGCATTCTCGACACCATACTCGGGAGGCTGACTGTTTATATCGAAAAGAACATGAAGATAAAAAAGCAGATAAAGTCTGCCATGGTGTATCCCTCGATAGTCATGACCGTGGCGGTCGGCGTCATAGCCGTCCTGATGATATTCGTCATCCCGATGTTCGCCAAGATGTTCACGGACATGGGCGGACACCTGCCCGGACCGACCCAGATGGTTATCAACATCAGCAAGTTCATGACCAACTGGAAAAAAATGGTGCCCATCCTCATCCTCGTCGCCGGTACTATTTTCGGCATCAAGAAATATTACGCCACAAAAAAAGGGCGGCTGGTTATGGATAGGATGTTCCTTAACGCGCCGATAATCGGGCCGTTGATAAGGAAAGTCGCCGTCTCGAAATTCACGCGCACCCTGGGCACGCTGATGGCCGCGGGCGTTCCCATCATGGACGGCCTTGAGATAGTCGCCAAGACCGCCGGCAACAAGGTCGTGGAGAATACCGTCATGGAGACCCGTTCAAGCATCAGCGAGGGGAAAACGCTATCGGAGCCGCTTCTGCGCTCAAAGGTCTTTCCGCCCATGGTCACGCAGATGATCTCTGTAGGCGAAACTACAGGCGCCCTCGATGCGATGCTCTCGAAGATTGCCGATTTTTACGACGACGAGGTGGACGCGGCGGTCGAGGCCATGACAGCGGCCCTTG
>JAKAHE010000134.1 GCA_021815285.1 Nitrospirota bacterium | reverse complement strand
GATCTAGATTGACTCGATATTATACCCGCGCCCGGAGAATAGCCCTGACACGCGGGAGAGAACGCCGAACTTGTTTTCCACCATCACGGAGATTATATGGCGCATGTCACATCCCCCTCTTTGCGCGGACGCACCTGCATTTCAGTTCCTGTTTCACGGTCTTGCATATCAGCTTCTCGCCGGGCGGACAGTCCGGTGGCCGGAACAGCATTTCGTTTATGGCCGCCCCGGCAGGCACCATCGGATAGACCTTCTCCATCTGGTCGCATACGAAGTCCATGAAAGTCGGCCTCTTTACCTTTATCGCCTCGCGTATGACGCCTTCCACGTCGGCAGGCTTCTGCGCCCTCAGGCCAACCGCGCCGTATGCCTCTGCCACCTTCACGAAATCCGGAGTCCCGGTGAGGCAGGTGGACGAGTATCTTTTCTGGAAGAAAAGCTCCTGCCACTGCCGCACCATTCCAAGGAAGCAGTTGTTCAGTATCGCCACCTTCACCGGAAGGTTGTGCAGAACGGCAGTCGAGAGTTCCTGGATGTTCATCTGTATGGAGCCGTCGCCGGCGATGTCGAACACCAGTTTGTTCGGGAACGCGAACTGCGCGCCTATCGCCGCCGGGAAACCGTATCCCATGGTGCCAAGCCCGCCGGAGGAAATCCAGGTGCGGGGCTTCCTGTATTTGAAGAACTGCGCAGCCCACATCTGGTTCTGGCCGACTTCCGTCGTGATGATGGCGTCGCCTTTAGTTATCTCGTAAATTTTCTCAACCACGAACTGCGGCTTTATCACGTCCCCCTGCTCGTAGTCCATCGGATGCTCGCTCTTCCAGTCCTCTATCCTGTCCAGCCAGACCTTACGGTGCGGGTTTACATGTTCGCCCTCGTCGCGCATGGTCTTGTTAAGGTCCTTCAGCACGTTCTTCACGTCGCCGACAATCGGCACATCAACGCGCACATTCTTGCGGATGGATGTCGGGTCGATGTCTATATGTATTATCTTGGCGCCGGGCGCGAAATCCTCGACACGCCCGGTAACGCGGTCGTCGAAACGCATACCGATGGCGATCAAGAGGTCCGACTCGTGCACGGCCATGTTGGCATAATAAGTCCCGTGCATCCCGAGCATCCCGAGCGAAAGCTTGTGGTCTCCCGGAAATCCGCCAAGCCCCATCATGGTCATCGTAACCGGGAGCTTGGCCGACTCGGCGAATTCCTTAAGCTCCGCCGCCGCTCCGGAACTGATAACCCCTCCACCGGCGATTACGACAGGTTTTTTCGATTTCGATATTGCGTCCGCGGCCTGCTTTATCTGCCAGAGGTTCCCCTTGAAAGTCGGGTGGTAGCTCCTGAGCTCAACCTTCTCCGGATATTTAAAATCCGCCTTGGCTACCGTAATGTCCTTAGGCAGGTCGATAAGCACCGGGCCGGGTCTTCCCGTGGAGGCGATATAAAACGCCTCCTTGATGGTCCTCGCCAGGTCATTTACATCCTTGACGAGGAAATTGTATTTCGTACACGGCCTCGTGATGCCGACGATGTCCGCCTCCTGGAATGCGTCGTTCCCGATGAGCATTGTAGGCACCTGCCCCGTCAGGATTACCATGGGTATGGAGTCCATGTATGCCGTTGCAATGCCTGTAACGGTATTTGTGGCGCCGGGGCCGGAGGTGACAAGACATACGCCGGGCTTTCCGCTTGCGCGGGCGTAGCCGTCCGCCGCGTGCGCCGCGCCCTGCTCGTGCCGGGTGAGGATGAGTTGCAGGTCTTTTTCGTCGTAGAGGACGTCGAAGATATTTAATACCACTCCTCCCGGATAGCCGAAGATGTATTTCACGCCCTCACGCTTCAGGGATTCTATCAGTATCTGCGCGCCGGAAAGTTTCAATTCAAGACCTCCATTACTAAATTGTCGCCCCCGGACAACCTTCAACGGAGGCCCAGCGACTTTTCGTTACAACTCGAAGACACTGGATTCCCGCTTCCACGGGAATGACGGACAATTTTTATTTCATCACCGCCCCGGTATTTGCCGAGGTAACCATACGCGAATATCTCGCAAGCCAGCCCGTCTTTATCTTAGGCTCCGGCTTTTTCCATGACTTCGCCCTTTTTGAAAGCTCGGCCTTGGATACCTTTAGTTCCAATTTTCTGGCCGGGATGTCTATGACAATCTCGTCCCCGTCCTTTATGAGCGCTATCGGCCCGCACTCCATCGCCTCAGGACTTATGTGCCCTATACACGGTCCCTGCGTCCCGCCGGAGAAGCGCCCGTCCGTAATCAATGCTACGGAGTCCGCAAGACCCATGCCGACTATAGCCGCCGTCGGAGACAACATCTCGCGCATCCCCGGGCCGCCCTTCGGGCCTTCATAACGGATTACGACAACGTCCCCGGATTTTATTTTGCCGCCCAGGATTGCGGCCATGGCCTCCTCTTCGGAATCGAAACACCTCGCGCGGCCCTTGAACTTCATCATCTTCTCTGAGACGGCAGTCTGCTTTATAACCGAGCCCAGCGGCGCAAGGTTGCCCGTCAGGACGGCTATCCCGCCTTCCCTGTGGTATGCCCGCTCGACCGTCCTGATTATTTCGTCGCTCTCAGCCCTGGCGCTTTTTGCTATCTCCTTTACCTTGAAACCGGATACGGTAATCCCGTCCTTCAGGCGCGAGACGAGCCTTCCCATGACCGCCGGGATGCCGCCTGCCGCGTCGAGGTCCTCCATGTAATATTTCCCGGACGGCAGAAGGTCGGTGATGTGCGGGGTCTTTCTGCTTATCTCGTCTATCGCCGAGAGTGTTATATCTATACCGGCCTCGTGCGCTATAGCCGGAATATGCAGGCAGGTGTTAGTGGAGCCGCCAAGGGCCATGTCAACGGTTATTGCGTTATTGAAGGCCGTTTTCGTCATTATTTTCCTGGGCGTTACGTCTTTCCTTACCAACTCTACAACCCTCACGCCGGATTCGTAAGCGATTCGTCTTTTCCTGCTGGATACGGCAAGGGCCGTAGCGCAGCCCGGAAGCGACATGCCCATAGCCTCAGTCACGCACGCCATGGTGTTTGCGGTATAGAGTCCCTGGCATGCGCCGGGTCCTGGGCAGGCACATTCCTCAAGCGCGCAAAGCTCCGTCTCGTTTATTTCGCCCTTCCTGTAGCGCCCGACCGCTTCGAATGTGCCGGTTACGAGGTTCTGCCTCTCCATGCCGAGCCTCCCGGAAAGCATCGGCCCCGCCGTAACCACCAGCGCAGGCACATCGAGCCTTGCCGCGGCCATGAGCATCCCAGGGGTAATCTTGTCGCAGTTCGTCAGGAGCACCAGGCCGTCAAGCGCGTTGGCGAGCGTTATGGACTCCACCATGTCCGCGATAAGCTCGCGTGAAGGCAGGGAATAGTGCATACCGCCATGTCCCATGGCTATGCCGTCGCATATGCCGGGAATGCCAAAAACAAAGGAATATCCGCCGCCGGCATGGACGCCTTTTTCGATGTAGCGCTCAAGGTCCCTCATGCCTATATGCCCGGGGATAAGGTCCGTAAAACTGCTTGCTATCCCGATAAGCGGCTTCGCCAGCTCTTTTCTCGTTATCCCGGTGGCGAAAAGAAGCGCCCTGTTCGGCGCCCGCTCAATCCCTTTCTTTATCCTGTCGCTCCTCATGTTGGCACCTTTCTATTTGAATAAAAACGGGAAATTATCTTTTACCATACTCAAAAGCCATAAGTCAACGAATAAAAAAGGGAAGAACCCTTGAGGGCTCTTCCCTTCCTTGCCGGATTCTGCCGGCGCTTGTTTTATACGACGGCCTTCACTTCGTGCAAAATTTCAAACATCCTGTCTTTTTTGGCTAATTTCTGCTTCTGGAGGGTCTTCTTTTCAACTTCTTCTTCAGGTGTAAGGTGCCTTGCGCCCCCGAATTTCTGCTCAATCTGCTTGTCGATATCCCTGTGCTCTCTTTCCAGGCGGCGGAACTCTTCGCTCTCGCGCCTGGCATAACCGATCAATTCTTCGTTTTCTTCCATCTTTACCTCCCGAATTCGACTTTGAAGGTTTAGATGCCCTTTAAATCCCTATACTTAGTTGGAATGTAACATATCCTTAACCAAACTTCAAGGGCTTTTTTCCAATACCCACTGCATGTCGTAAAGCCACATGATTACAGCGTTATCCCGTGGAGATTCATAATAATTCCTCCTAAGCCCGGCCTCCTCGAAACCCAGTGATTTATAAAGCTTTATCGCAGCTTTGTTCTTTTCCCGGACTTCCAGAGTGGCCGCTCTGGCCCCCCTCAGATAGCAGAATTTCAGCGCCTCAAGCGTAAGTTTCGATGCGATTTTGAGCCGCCTGTAACGCTTCCGAATCCCAAGATTCAGTATATGCATCTCGTCGATAAGCATCCAGAAACATATAAAACCGACGAGCAGGCCGGACGCATCCCGCGCGAGGAAGATAAAAGAATAATCCCTGCCCATCTCGTCCATGAACATCTCTTCAGACCAGGGCCAGGAAAACACCTCCCTTTCCAGATCCATGACCTCCGGGAGTTCGTCCGGCGTCATCTCGGATATCGTTATTTCCATCGATATATCAGACCGCATTTAAGGCGTTCCGCGTGGAACATCATGGCCTGAAATGCTTCAGTTTCACGTAAGAGCGCCAGTCCCTGCGGCGCCGGAAAGACGGGTTCCCCTTGTGGTAGCGTATGCCGTCCTGTATTGCCTTCCTCGCCTCGTCCTTTTTCCCCAGCGCGTTTAGCGCCCTCGCATACTGGTAAAGCCCCTCGATGCTCGTGTTGTTTATGGAGAGATGTTTCTTGAGCGATTCCAGCGCGCTATCGAATTTACCAAGGGCGATTTCCGCCTCGCCGAGATAAAGCCAGGACTCTCCATAACGAAGCCGAGGCTCGAGTTCAGATGCCTTTTTAAGGCGCTTCTCTGCCTCCTCCGCATTGCCGGAGCGGAGATACGCAAGGCCCGCGAAGTGGTTTACCTCCGCGGAATCCGGCTCTTTTTTCAGGGCTTCCAGGAAATGAGCAAGGGCGTCCTGCGGCATCTTCTTTTCCAGAAGGACCATTCCGAGGTCGCGCCGGGCGGTAGAATCGTAGGGATTTACTTCTACTGTCCTCTTCAGCCTCGAATACGCCTGGCTCCTCCTGACCCAGTCAGACGGGTTCGGTATGCGGTCCCTGAATACGTACAGAAGGACGAGAATTACGAGGATATACTGGTGCCGGAGCAGGATGTTGAACAGTATGAAGTATAGTATATACGTAATAATGCTCAAAGGCTTGAAGACCCCCTTTCACGGCCTGAAATGCCGGCCCATAAAGACTATAGAACGGGTCTTTCCCCATGTCAATGCCATTAATGGCTTTGCCGGGAAATTAACAGTAAAAGCTACCGGGTGGGATATTTGCGCATGTTGAATTTTATGCTATATTGAGGTTCATGATTCGGTTGCTTTAAGGCGACGTAGCCAAGAGAATAGGCAGAGGCCTGCAAAGCCTCTTACAGAGGTTCAAATCCTCTCGTCGCCTCCATTTATTAATGAAAAAGGCCGCAGAATATGCGGCCTCAGAGTGTTGACAAACTCCTTGATTGTCATTGCGAGCGAAGCGAAGCAACCTCCGGTTTTAAGTGAATTACCCCGCGTCAAGACGCGGGGCATCTTTAGCGCAGATGAAAATCAATCTGCGCAGGCGATTGCGTCTCATCTCGATGGTGCCTGATGTACTTCTCTATCATCGCGGAGGTTAATTTGT
>JAKAHE010000133.1 GCA_021815285.1 Nitrospirota bacterium | reverse complement strand
ACAGTCGTATATGTCGTAGTCGCCTTCAAGCGAGGCGCATATCTCGCAAGCGCCGGGCGCGGGCGAGAAATGAACCCGATGCATACCTTCCGCTTTCCATTCGCTTTTCTTCCCCCGCTCCTGCGCAAGGCAGACCTCCGAGCGCACAAGACGCTCCCAGTCCGAGTTCCAGGAGCCGAACTGCTCGGCCAGCTCCGAGGCGATCTCCCTGGGATTCGCACCGCGCAAAACCCCGGCCTGCATCGCTGGCTTTATCTCGTCCTGGTAAAACCGCGTCGCGTCGTTCCTTACAAGGTCGAAACCGTTATTCAAAAGTTTCTTGTAAACAGCCCGATTCTTGTGCAGGTCGAGAAGCGGGATGTCTTGCCCGGAAGCATTCGCCGCCTGTAGAAATCCCAGGGCGTGCGCCCGGCCGGTATATGTGACCACCGGCCCCTGCAAGTCCCGCGAATTGGCAACCATGTCCTCGGCGAGCTGCATGATTGCGTCCCTTACCTGTGAAAGCATGGCCGGGGTGAAATCGAAGGCTTTCGCAGATGTGGAAGGTAAAGCCAGAATCCTGAATACCCTGTCCTGAAGCTCCGACCAGAGGGAGAGCGTCGCGGACAGGCCCAGTTGCACAATCGCCTCGGCCTGCGGGTCCTTGACCTTCGCCTCCTTGCACACATGTCTATGTAGATTCCCCGACTTCGACCGGAACGATACCTTGGTTATAATCTTCCCGCCCGGCTCGTGAGCGTTCGGCGGAGTTACGTCCGTCTGCGTCTCGATGTCGTTCTCCGCCTGCTGAGAGGTCATGCGGGCGCCGGACTCCATCAGCTCCGCCTGAGCGTTCAGGAACCGCGCCTGTGCCGCCTGCTGGATGTTGTGCAGGTTCGGCGAAACGAGCGACAGAACGAAATCGCCCTCCTTCCACGTGCGGCCTCGCGCCCGCAGAAGCTCGCGGGCCATGATTTGTAGGTGCGGTAAAATGACGGCCTTCCTAAGCTCCGCGTCCTGCATCACGAGAGCGGACTCCGGGTCGTCCACCGCCCCGGCCTGACGGCCCGAAGTTATGCCGAGCATCCAGGGCTGTAAGCCAGTCTTGGATATAAGCTGCTCGACGCACATCCTGTACGAGGACTCGACCTGGACGAGCGCCTTCCCGTCCGCGCCGATGACCGAGATTACGAGCTTGCTGTCCTTGTCGATGACGTTTATGAAATCCCCCGATAGCCCCTTCCTCTTCCTTCTCATCACCGCGTCGAAGTCCGTCCTCAACTGCTCGGCGCGCTTCTGCGCGTTCGGCACTCCGGCGTTGTCCGCGCCGGACAAGTCCTTGCCGGAAGTCTGCAACTGGACGTTGTAGCTCGGGCCTCCGTATCGCTCGAAGACGTTCTTGTCCTGGTTGATTATCGTGGCCAGAAGCTGCGAGACGAACTCCATCCCGGAGAGAAGCGACTCGCCGTAAGGGTCCTGGTTCTGGCCGTGAAAACACAGATAAATCTTGTTCGTCAGGTCGAGGGACACTTCCATCGGCGCCCAGACCGGGTAATATCCGAGCGAAGACCAGACGCCGGAAAGCAGATGCGGGTCGATAAGCTGGTGCATCCGGAGCGACGGGTCGTAAAGGCCGAGTCGCGGCCAAGGCTTGGGCCGCATAGTCGCGTAGATGTTGCCCTTGTCGTCGTTCTTGAAGAATATGAACTTGCTGTCCCCAACCCGAAGCTGCCTTATGTCCTTCCTATTCTTCGTCCAGACCTTCTCGGCGAAAGCGAACCCCTGCTCGAAAACCTCGTTCTGCAGATTGTCCAGAAAGGACTGGATGCCTATCTGAAAATCGTTCACCTGGACGAAGGTGAAGAACTCTCGGATCTCGTCCACGATCTTCCCTTTGTCTCCGTCCACCTGAAGCGTCCCGGTAAGGCTGGCGAGCCGCCTTATCGCGGCCCCTATAATTGGGAGCGCCTCCCGCATCACCTCGTAGAACTCCGGGCTGACCACGCGCGGGACGTAGCCGTCGAACCACGTAGAGAACGGGCCCTGCGGCGCGGCCTGCCGAAGCTGTGCGACGCTCGGAGTCGGTCGACCGGCCTCAGGCCAGTTCGGATATGCCGTCCTGCCGTCCTTCGCGTCGTAACGAGCCTGGCCCATTTCGTAAAGGAGCTTCTCTCTTATGGCTTCCTGCGCGAAACTCATGTCCTCTCCCTTAGGTTCGCGCAACAGGCGAAGATGCTCGGAGTAGCCAGGCGCGGAAGGACAAGCGCCAACATCCCCGTCCGGTCCGCGTCAATGATATGGTCGTCCTCTTTCTTGTAAATCCGGTGCCTGGCCCCGGCCTGCACCGTATGGTTCGGATAAAAGAGCATGATGTCCGGATCGTAAGGCTCTTCCATCTCGCACCTCTGGTACTTTTTGACCATGAGGTCGGTTGCAAGCTCTTTCGCCGTGAGCTTGAACGGCTTCTCGGTCTTGGAGTCGATTATCAGGTTGCCAGCCTCGTCTATGCTCTCGTAGGCGCTCTCGAACATGAAACCGGAGCACCTGTCCTCGTAGTTTTTGCCCTGGTACTGGGGAAGGCCGACCAGGTTATGGAGTACCGCGCTTCCGGCATTGCCCACGTCCATCCCCCAAAGCATCCTCTTTTGGCCGGCGTCGAAGATGTCGTCCATCGCATCAAGCGCCTCGGCCTGGATGTCGTATTTCACATGCCTGAGATGAAGCCTGGCCACGCGCCTGTGCACCCTGCCGATAAGCAGTTTTATGGATATTTCGCTCGGGTCTTGGGCGAAGCCGAAGTCCGCGCCTCCGAAGGTAATGCCCGGGGCGTGCATGAAGAAGCTCCTGAGGAACCTTCTGAACTCCGAGTCGCCGTCAATATCCAGGGCAAAGAATTTCGATGCCCTTTCTCTGACATCGTGAAGGATGAACTCCTGGTCGAATCCGTAGCGAGTGCCGAAGATATGTACCTCGTCCTCCTTGTCGTCCACGACGAGCTTGAGGCAGCGGTACTCGGGTAGCTCCTTGACGCTCTTCATGAAGGTGGCCGCCGGGAATACCGCGTTCTCCGGGTCGCCGTCCACGCCTTCCACGTTATGTTTGTAGCCGGGACTATCTTCTCCACCGTATTGGTCCGCGAACCAGCGTCTCCTCTCCGGAGTCCAAAACGGCGGCGGCATGAGGGACTTCGGCCACTGGAACAGCCGGAATGAGCGGTCGCCCAGGGCCTTATCCAGTTCGACTTCCTCGCCGCGCGCCCTCTGGCAGAGCTTGAAGTAATCGCAGCTTCTGTCGCCGTCCGGCACGGAATATATGCGCGCCTTGCAGCCCGGCTTCACCGCCCGCCAGAACTCCGACCACGTCTTGGGGTTTTTATCCTTCGCGGCCTCGTCCTTGATGGCGAATGTGCGCGCATGGACGCCCCTGTACGGCCCGCCGTCGTGCGAGGAAGGCCTGAAGTCAATCTTGAACCCGCTCGAAAAGCGCATCCGGTAATGGGTCTTCTTGTCCGGCTTGAGCATCGAATCGGCAATTACCGGGCTCCATATCTCCTGCTCCTCGCAGGCACCGATTATCTCGTCCAAGTAGACCTGCATCGGGGCACCCACCAGCCCTGAACCGCCAAGAACCGTGAAGCCCTTCCACAGGCAGAAAGCGACAATCTCGCGGGTCTTGCCGACCTCCGAGGCGTCCTGGTGTACGCAGTCGCCCCCATGTCTGATGCTCTCCTCCTGATAGCCGAAGAAGTTGTAAGGGTCTTTGTGCTGCGGGTCTTCCGGCTCCCTCATGAAGAACCGGCTCCAGAGGATGGGGTCTTTGCCTATGCAATAGAGTTGAAGCTCTTCCAGAGTTTTGAAGCCCGGCGGGAGTTCTTTGCGCGCGACCTGATGCCATGACCAGCCAAACCCATCAAGCAACCTCTCAAAGGCTTCTTCCGGGACCAGTATCGAATGTCCGAGCGGAGCGAAGCTATCGAGCGGCTCGACGACTCCGGCCTTTGCGTTTGCGGTAATCGGGTTAGCCATGAGTATCAAAATCAAGAAAATTAGGATTCTCATTCACCATTGCCTCCGGCTGAAGCCGGTCCACCGGCCATAAGGCGGGCAAGAAGGCTCGCGCCGGTCTCGGCGTCCTTCTCGCCCTGCTTGACCTTGGCGATCGCGGCGGGCGTTATGTTCTGCTCCCGGAGTGTTAGCCCGAAGTCGCGCATCCACTCGCTGTACGCCTTGACCGCCGGGTTGAGCCTGGCCTCCTGCTGAATGACGCGTCCAAGCTCGTCCGTTTTCTCGACGGTCATAATCACGCCGTACGCGTCTATCGCCTGAAGAAGTTCGCGGCCGACCTGGAGGATTCCGGCAAGCTCGACGGCCACGAGGTCCTGAAGGTCGTCATTGTTACCGGAAAGCGCCTTCGTTATCGCATCGAGCGATTCAAGGAAATGGACCTTATCGAGGCATGCGCCGCCCGGCCGGGTCTGGCCGGAGCCGACAACTTCGCACTCACCGAAGATTGGACAGGTGGACTTGCAGGGTTTGCGAAGTTGCATCAGTAGAGAGGCCGCGTATACGCCGCCCGGCTTACGCGCGTTCTGAGAGCTTGCCGCCTTGCCCTCCTCGGTCGCGGGGCCGGTGGACTTCCGCGCGTTCTTTACCCTGGCCTCGTGAGCCTTTTCCGAGAAGGTATATTTACGTCGGGGCTTTAGTTGGGAGAGGGATTTTGCCTTCGGGCGCTTCTGTGCCTTTTCGTGCGCGTCAAGTCTGGCGATCTCGTCGGCGAGATTTATGTCACCGTTTAAGATGCGCTGGGCGAGCTTTTTCTTGTAGGTCTCGAAAAGATACTCGGCTGATAAGGTCTTCTTGTCCTCGGACATCCCGCACTCCGGCCCTCACCCCCGTCCCCTCTCCCGTAAGGGGCGAGGGGTGAAGAATTGGAGCGGACGGCAGGAGTCGAACCTGCATTTTCGCACTTGGAGATGCGCGTTCTGCCGATTGAACTACGTCCGCTTGTTGTCTGGCGGGATTTATATCAGGATTTTATTCGGACTGCTGGCGAATGGCTTTACTATTTTGGAGATGGGTAAGAAAATATTCGGGGGGGCGTAAAACGCAAAAGAGGAGCCGAAAGCCCCTCTTTTGCTGACGATAGCCTTGATTTTTTGTAGCCCTAAACTCTCTTAACCTCCTATTAAATTAGTGAATAAGGTCCAAGTGGCTGTGGCTCACTTGGGGCTAAAGGACTTTGCGGTGAAGAAGGACTACTGATGCCGCTCGACTGGCCTGACGGCAGATTAGGCCCGGATTGGGACGAATATTCGGCAAAACCGTTACTGTGCTTATGGCAAACTGTACAGTTAGTGCCATTATAATTGTAGCCTCCGGAGTGGTTAACAAAACCCGTTCCGTCACGCCTGTAATATTTGGTCGTCGTGTGGCAGATCACGCAGATACTTGTATGCACTCCGGTGCCGTTGGCGAAGGAGTTTGCCCCTGTATATCTGAGGAATTTTACCGGCATCGTCGTATAGTCCAACGTGCGCACGTTTTCGCGGATGCCCTTGATGTTCGACGTGTTGTGCGCCGTATGGCAATTCAAGCAGTTCGCATTCTCGTGCGTCGCTTCCGTATGGCAATCAGAGCACAGCGCGTTGTCCTGTATCGGCGCGCGCAGGTAAGGATAATCGAGCGTGACATAAATATATGAAGAGGACTGCTGTGCCTTAAATCTGATGAAGCCCGACGTCTCGTTGTATGTATATTCGGACGGGTCTACCAGATAACTCTTTTTATCCTTAGAGTATGCAGGGCCGCCTTGTCCACAAATATTCGAATCTCTGTAAACTTTTGGAGTCAGGTTTCCATAAGCCGACCAACCGCCATTTTTAAGATAGTAAGATCG
>JAKAHE010000132.1 GCA_021815285.1 Nitrospirota bacterium | reverse complement strand
AAGCGAAGGAGACGCCCTGGAGATACTCAGCTTTGTCGGCGGCGGCTGAGAACAGCCAGGGCTTCCATGTGATAAGTCTGCGGGAAGAAATCCACAAGCCTCACGGACTCCACCTCGTAATCATTTCTTAAACGGCCCAGGTCCCTTGCGAGCGTCGAGGGATTGCAGGAAACATAAATAATAACAGAAGGCGAGGCCGCCAGTATTTTTCCCGCGCAAGTTTTAGAGATGCCGGCGCGCGGCGGGTCAAGTATTACGGCATCGAACCACTCCCGGATTTTAAAATCGTCCACTCCGCAGGAAACAAACTCGCAGTTTTCAATCCCGTTCGCCCTTGCGTTATCTTTGCCGTCGCGGATGGACGACCTGTTTTCCTCCACTGCGACGACCCTCTTCGCAACGCGGGATGCCGGCAGGGCGAAATTCCCCGCGCCTGAGTAGAGATCGAGAACGGTTTTCCCGTCGAGCATAAGGCTTTCCAGTGCGGATTTCACAAGCACCCGGTTGAGGTTCCAGTTCGCCTGGAAGAAGCTTTCGGCGGATACCGAATATTTCAACCCATCCAGTTCCAGGTTCAGCCTCTCCGCGCCGAAAATCATCGGTTTGCCCCCTTCGGCCTCCACGCGGACTCCCGCAAAACAGCATTTAAGAAGTGTCTCTGAAATATCTTCCCAGCCGCGCGCGGAGGACCTCTGCGCATTTATCAGCGCAAGGGTTTTATCCCCCCGGAAGATATGGAGCTCACAGGCGCCAGTGTCCTTAAGGATTTTTTTCGCGTTTTTGAAGGCCTCGTTTATCTCCTCCGTCATCAGCGGACATTCGTCTATATCCACGAGCCTGTTTGAGCGCTCCATGAAATAACCCGCGCGCCCGCCTGAGAAGCGGAACTTGCCCCTGTGTCGGTAGTTCCAGGGATGTCCGACAAAAGGCTCCGATAATTGCAGATCCATCTTCCCGATTCTTTTCAGAGAAGACTTAAGGACCTCCTCCTTCATGCGCACCTGCATGGGATATGAGACGTATTGCATATGGCACCCCCCGCAGGCGGTCGACCGCCCGCAGGCGGCGAAGTGCGGGCACTGCGGTGCGACACGCTCCGGAGACGGTTCCAGTATCCTTAGCGTCGCCGCGACGGAATAATCCTTCTTCTCCCGGAGGATTTCGGCCTCGACAATCTCTCCGGGTATGGCGCCCTTAAGCATTATAACCTTGCCGTTAAGCCTGGCTACGGTATAGCCTTCATATGCCGGCGGCCCGGCTGTCAGGATGGTTTTCATTTCTTTCGGGCGAGGATGTCAGGAGCGAATGAAATTCGGGGCTGCCGATATGCTTCTTGCCCAATTACAATCGCTCGGAAAATAGCAGACGTACGGATTGCAGTCCGCGCCGAACGTCTCACGGTATTTCTTTCTGGAAAACTCCGCCAGCTCTTTTTCGGACGCGCCGGACAGGATAAGCGCAAGGGCGTCTTTAACCGCGCGCACAGAGCCGACCTTCATGGCCATCGGCCCGCCCCTGCCGACGATTTTAAGCGAATATACGCCCGCGTCAAGAAGCCCTTTAACGGCGCAAAGCCCGCAGGCCTGCCTCCTGTTTATTCGACTCCACCCGGACTGCGCTTCGATTATTTCTTTCGCCCTGTCGTCCCCGCGCACGGCTCTGATTTCGTATTCTTCTTCGCAGGGCCAGACAAGATTCGGGTTGTTGTGCGTGAAGCCGCAGAAGCTCTCGACGTTCGGACACTTGCCGATGAATATGAAGGCGTCGAAGGAAGAGCCTGGATTGTTCCCTATAATCTCCGCGCTTTCGGAGACCGTAAGCTCGCGCGGCAGGACGAAACGGGATACGTCGAGCTTTCTGAAAAATTTCGGCGTCATGGAATTGAATACCGCGCCAAGCGTGCTCAAGTGGACTTCAAGCTTCGGGAATCGCTCCCGGAGCCTGAGTATCAGACCCAGGTCTGCCGCGATAATCGCGTCCGCGCCTGCGGAAAGCGCATCGTCGGCGTCATCGAGCAGGAGCGCGTACTGGCCCTGCGAATAATACGGCGCGTTCATGGCGAGGAAGAACCTCGCGCCTCCCGCGCGCGCCCCCCGGATTATTTTTTTCAGATCCGAAAGGGCCGAAACCTGCGCGTTAGGGAAATACCTGTGGTTTGGCGAGCCCATGAGCGAAAATTTTTTCGCCCACCTCCGGGAGACGTATCCTCCGTAGAGCTCGTCCGCGCCGGCCTCGGCGAGAGGCGCGGCCTCTTCCGCCTTATCGATGGGAGAGAGGATTTTCAAGGCGCATCCTCCATGAACACTATACGGTCGATTCCGTCAGGCAGAGCAGGCCCTTGGCCAGAAGCGGCTCGGGACGCAACGAACTGGGCGTTCCCGCGCATCAGGAGCGGAGCCTCATGCGCGGAGTTGCGAAGCTCCAGAATATTTTTAACGCATCCTTTTATTTTGCACCCGGACCGATTGAAGGCCTGCCACGTCCTGCCGTCGAACGATGCGGGGCAGTGCCGCGTAAGGGTAACGAAGGCGTAAGGCGTATAAAGAGAGGCCTTCAATTTCGCCGCGCCGAGGTCTGTCTCAAGACCCTGGAGCGGATAATCGAGCTCTACGCGCCTTATGCCGTATCGCCTCATGAGCCTTGCCGATAGCGGGTCTTCCGCGCCTGTGCGCATGTATATCTCGCGACCTTCGGACGGCAGGTTGTCCATCATGGCCGGCACACGCGGACATCGCCTCTGCCGGATTAATACGCGCCCAAGTGAGGGCGCAAGGCCGGGGAATTCGTCGCGTAAAAGGACGAGCGCGCCCAGGTCGTTTATTACGACTTCGGAGTCCGGCGCCTCGTCTTTGAGCACCGAGAAAAGCTTCCTTAATTTGTCTATTCCCGCGTCCGTTACCCAGGGAGTGAGAAGCGTAAAAGGTGAGCCGATTTTTTTCGCTGCGGCAAGGGCGTTAAAGAGCGCTTTCGGCGAAGGCAGTCTCCACTGGCAGAACTCCGCGCCGAAGTATATGCGTATGGGGTTATTCTTCCTTATAACCCTCTCCCCCGTGCGGTAGAGGGGGAACCGGCTTCTGCCGGCGGGTGAGGGTTGAACGGAATCGCAAACCCAATTTATTTCCGCGATTGAGGCCGCCGCGCGCTTTATAGCCGCTACGGACTGCGCGTAATACGCGAGATATAATTTCCTATTGCCCTTCATCCTGCTTTTTCCCAAGCCGAACGTCCCGGATGTCCTTGCGCCTGTCCCACCAGGAAGGGTCTTCCGAGGCGGCGAGGGCCTTCCCCACGACAATAATCTTGAACGCGTCCTCGTCCGCGAACCACGCCGGGTCTACATCCTGCGATAGAGCGCCGACGGTGGAGTATACGATTCCCTGTCCGGGCAGGGATATTCTTGAGACAATCGCCACCGGGGTGTCCGGCGGGTATCCCTCGGATAGCTCCGCGGCGAGCGCGTCCGGTGTTTTGTTGTTCATAAATAGCACGAGCGTCGATTGATGCCTGGAAAGCGCGCCGATGGTGTCCGGGCTGTTGTTTATCGTCTTGGGAGATGTTGCGATTGTGGAGTGCGAGACTCCGGGTAGGTCGAAGGTCCTCTTAAGGGCCGCCGATGCCGCGTTCAGCGCGCTCACGCCGGGTATTACCTCCGCGTCGGGGTAGCGCGAGATTATCGACTGCACGGGCGAGAATATCGCCAAATCTCCCGGCACGAGGAACACGACGGGACGGCCCTGCTCAAGCGCGGAATCGATTTTTCCTACAAGGTCTTTGTAGTGGAAATCGAACGGGTCGTAGAACTCCTTGCCGGAAAGCGCATCGGCATAGGAGTCCCTGTAATGCCCCGGCGCGAAAACGAGTGAAGCGCTTTTAAGGATTTCCATCCCCCGAAGCGTCATAAGCGCCGGGTCTCCCGGCCCTCCGCCGACGAAAAAGATTTTGCCGCGAGTGATAGTTGCCATTGTTATATCAGATCCTCGAACTCTTTGATTGTCGTGCCGCCACTTCCACTTTCTTGGCTGAATTTTTAGAGAACGGCAGGCCGTCCTTCTTGAGGCTCCCCAGATATGCCTCTATAGCCTCCCGGATATTTTTCAGCGCCTCCTCCTCGGTATCCCCATACGAATGGCAGCCGGTAAGCGCGGGGCAGTATACGTGAAATCCGTCCTCGTCTTCCGGTTCATTCGACCCTCCAAAGACACGATTTCTTTTAAGTCGTGTTTTCATGTTTGTAAGCCCCATCAATAAAAATCAATGGTTCATTCCAGTCTGAACAAATAGAGTACGTAAAGACTCGTTAAGTGGCCAGGACCTCCAATAAAGCTTACCGTCTCTTTGTTTAATAGTCACAAAACGGAACATTTTTTTTAAATGAAATGGGAGAAACCATGGTCTATAAGACACAATAATTGCTATATCTGCGGCATTTGCACCATCAATAGCATCGGAAGGAGAAATGGTGAATCTTTCGTCCATGCCGAGATTGTGGTGCTGCCACGCGAAAGGGCTCAAACCGGACTTAAAGGATGGAATCCAATTTGGATCCAGTTGATCATTTTCCTTACCGGATAATATTTGTCCTATACCCAAAACAGCTCCGCAGTCGTCCAGTGGAATGTAGCCTTCATTGACAATATCAAATGATACGGAAAAAATATTACTGTTATCAAGAGGCATGGAAGGCGGATTCACCACTGGCCTCGGGGAAAAAACTAATATTGAAGCTGCTATGCTACATATCCCGAGGAACAATTGTAGCGCTTTTAAAAGCAGTTTTTTGGGTAATTTTTGTTTTCTTTTATTTTCTATACGTGATTTTTTGGACATTTATTTGAATTTCAAGTCCCTCAAAAAAACTTCCTCGCCAGCGCCTATAATTTTTCCCCGCGCGTGAAGGAATTCGCAGTCCTCAATAATGCCTTTCCCGCCCTGGGTGAACTCTATGCCGCGCCAGAAGCCCTTGCCGTCCTTCGGAATAAATTGTATCGGCCTGTCCTTCGTCCCGACGGCGATTAGCTTTCCGCTTACGACGATGCTGTTACTCGCCGACGGCTCGAAGCGCACAATCGTCCCAGGCTCAATCGTGAGCGTAACCCCTTTCGGCACCGTCAGGGTCTTCACGATGAGGATGTCGCCGGATAAGTCCATGTCCACCGGCACCTCGCCCCAGAAGCGGTTCATCGGGCTGTGCGCAGACGCGGGCGCGGAAAAACATAAAATTAACAGTAGCGCCGGGATAAATTTTCTCATCTCGACACCTGCCAGATATACTGCCAGAGATAGCCGAGCGCAATCGAACCGATGAGGCTGACGGAGACGTACAGGACGAATATCCTCTTCTTCATCATGCCGAGCATAGCGGCCATTGCCGGTATAGACGTGACAGGCCCGGCAATCATAAACGCCACGGCAGGCCCGAAGCCGATGCGGCCGGTGTGCATCATGCCCTTGACAATCGGGACGGCGGACAGGCCGTTTATGGGGAAGGGGATGCCGATAAGCGCGGCGTATACGACAGAAAACCTGCTCCTGCCCGCCAGCGCGTAAACCCAGTTCGCCGGGACGAACGCCTCGATTACGCCCTGGATGACGAGCGCAATCAGCAGGAACTTTCCGACTATGAGGAGCGTGTCCTTCGCGCGGGCGAAGAAGAAGGGGATTTTCCTGTCGGAAAGGACGGTGTCGATAGGCACGGTTTTTGGCTTGGAGGGGTCGATTTTAGCGTCGCAATAACCCTTCCTGGGCGCGCCATTCCAGGGGTTTTCGTCGATTATTCCGGCCTCCGTCAGCCACTTCGCGGCGAATCCGGCAAAGAGCCCCATCGCCACGGCCCCGGTTACTTTTGCGATGGTCAGGGGCAGTCCGAGCGCGGAATAGCTGACCATTATCGACGCCGG
>JAKAHE010000131.1 GCA_021815285.1 Nitrospirota bacterium | reverse complement strand
CCGCCCTGCGGCCCCGGCAATGTGGTAACGGTAACGCTTAACATCTGAATCTTCTTCGCCGCCTTCCGCCCGGACTCCAGCCAGAATATCCCGAATATCAGCGCGTGTATGACGACCGAAAGGATAACCGCCGTCCGGAAATAATCCCTGTATTCCTCGCCTGGCCGCATGTTCCCGGAAGGCCCCCTGCCGCCCTTTATTCTTCTTGAGGCAATGCTTGTCATTAAAAACAAAACCTTCGTGAAAACGGTTTTACATAAAAAGCCAGTAATTTTCTCACAACGTGGCGGCTTGTGTCAAGGGTATGGGGGTCAATCAAAAAACGGGATATCACTGAAGAAGAAGAGGTTTTTTTTTGGCCGCACAGGTTCCGGCGTATTGACCTGTTCGTTCTTGAGTATTCTTTCCGGCACCGCATGGACCATCGCCTTTGCCGCCCTCTCGCCTATGAGCTTCGATACCTCCCTGACAGCGGCGGAGAGCACAGGTGGCCTGGGGCCTCTGTCGTGGGCGTCGCTCGCCATCACGTGCGCGAGTCTTCGCTCAAGCATGGAAATGGCGAGCTTCCCGGCGTCGTCTCCGAACATCCCAAGGAAACTCCCCGCCGTCACCTGCATCAGCGCCCCCATCGAGACCAGCTCGTAGAGGCATTCCACGTCCTTGAGCGCCACAGGGTTTCTCTCCGGGTGCGCGACAATCGGGACCAAGCCAATCTCCCGCAGGGAACGCATCATCTCGTAGATTTTCCCGGGATCGAACATGGAGGGCAGTTCTGCAAGGACATATCTGGAGCCGTTTATGGTGCACAGCGCGCCGGTCTTGAGTCCTGCCAGCGTCTCGTCTGAGAGCCGAACCTCGGAGGCCGGATAAAGCTCTATGTCGATGCCGGCGGCACCGGCCTTCAGCTCCTCCGTCAGCCGCACGACTTTTTCCTTGGGGTTGTCGTGAAGGCCGGGAATGACGTGCGGGGTCATGGCAATTCCCTTTATCCCGTCGTCGGCGGCAATCTTAAGCATCGCCAGGGCCTCTTCCATATTGCGCGGGCCGTCGTCCGCCCCCGGAAGGATATGGGCGTGAAGGTCGTACATTTTTACGCTTCCGCCCTGCGCCCTCCCACGGGCCTGCTTTTGGTTCTGCGTCCGGACGGTTTCGCGGTTTTCGCCTTCTTCGGGGCCTCTTCGAGTTTGAATGCCTTGTGGAGCGCCCTTACGGCAAGCTCCGTATACTTTGCGTCTATCACGCATGAGATTTTTATCTCGGACGTGCTTATCATCATGATGTTTATTCCCTCGTCGGCGAGGGCGGTGAACATCCTCGAGGCCACGCCGGAATGCGAGCGCATACCGACGCCGATTATCGACACCTTCGAGATTTCCTCGTTCACCATGACGTCTTCGGAGCCTGAAGCCTTCGCCGCATTCTTTATCACAGGCAGGGCCTTCTTGAGGTCCGTCTTCGGCACGGTAAAGGAGATGTCAGTGTATCCGTCCTTGCTCACGTTCTGGATTATCATGTCCACGATGGCCTTTGCGTCCGCGATGCTCTTGAAAAGCTTCGAGGCCACGCCGGGCCTGTCCGGCACGCGGCAGAGCGTTATCTTTGCCTGGTTCCTGTCGTATGCTACACCTGAGACGACGACTTCTTCCATCCCCTTGTCCTCCTTTGTTACCAGCGTTCCGGGCATGTCGTTAAAGCTCGACAGCACCCTGACGGGCACGTTGTATTTTTTTGCGAACTCTACCGAACGTGTCTGAAGAACCTTCGCGCCGAGGCTCGCCATCTCAAGCATCTCGTCGTAGGATATCTTGTCGAGCTTCCTGGCCTGCGGCACGATATTCGGGTCGGTGGTATAAACGCCGTCCACGTCCGTGTAGATGTCGCAGAAGTCCGCTTTCAGGGCCGCCGCCACGGCTACGGCCGTAAGGTCCGAACCTCCTCGTCCGAGCGTGGTGACGCTGGAATCCTCCGTTATGCCCTGGAAACCGGCCACAACCGCGACCTTGTTTCTGTCCAGGGCTTCTCTTATCCTTCCCGCGTCTATGCTCTTTATCCTCGCCTTGGTATGCGCGTTGTCCGTGAGTATCCCGGACTGCCTGCCCGTAAAGGACACGGCGTCCACCTTAAGGTCGTTTAGCGCCATCGCAAGGAGTGCGATAGTAACGCGCTCACCGGTCGAGAGCAGCATGTCCATCTCCCGCTCGTCCGGGTTGGAGGATACGGCGTTGGCAAGGCCGATGAGCTTGTCCGTCTCCCCGCTCATGGCCGAGACCACGACCACGACATCATGGCCCTGTTTCTTGGCCTTAGCCACTCTTCCGGCTACGTTCTTTATCCTTTCTACGTTCCCTACGGACGTCCCGCCGTATTTCTGGACTATAAGGCTCAAAACACGCTCCTCCCTGATTAATCAGCGCTCCAAAAGGCGGTCGATAAGCTTCCACCCTTCCTCTACTGTCACGCCCGTCGCCGCCGCACCAGCCTCGTCATATCCGGAATTGCCTGTCTTCTCATCCCGCCCCGAATCCCAGAGAACGAACGGCACCGGGTCGGAAGTATGACTCTTTATCTTTATAGGCGTCGGATGATCCGGCATTGAGAGCACCCGGAACCCGGGCCTCCCTTTTACGGCGTCAAGCGCCGTCCCGACGACCTTCTCGTCGAAATCCTCCACCGCCTGCACTTTATGATTTATGTTCCCTGCGTGCCCGGCCTCGTCCGGGGCCTCGACATGCACGTATACGAAATCGACTTCTTCGAGCGCGGAGAGCGCGGCCTTTGCCTTACCCTTGTAATTCGTGTCGATATAGCCCGTCGCGCCGGGAACGTCGATTATCCTCATGCCGAGAATCCTGGCAATGCCTTTCATAAGGTCCACGGCGGAAATCATCGCGCCGGATATATTATACATCTCCCGGAAGGCCGGTAGCGCCGGTTTTTTACCCTGCCCCCACAGCCAGATTGAATTCGCCGGAGATTTCGATGCAGCCTTGCGCGCCCGGTTCACTTCATGCCCGGAGAGCGCCCCGACCGACGCCTTCATAAGGCCTATCAGGAAATCCGCTCCAGCCCCGGAAGGCAGGTGGCCCGCAACGGGCCTGCCGCTTATGTCGTGCGGAGGCGTACAGTCCGCCCCGGATTCTCCTTTTCCCCAGAGCATGATGTGCCGGTAACTCACGCCGGGATGGAAGCTTACTCCGTTCCCTTTCAGGCGGCTGTCCATTTCATCTATCAGCGCGCGGGCCTCGCCGGTCGAGATATGTCCTGCGGAGAAATCCTCCATCACAGAAGATTCGTATCCGTTTTCCAGCCCCGAGAGCGTAACGAGATTGCACCGGTATGCGACGTCGTCAGGCCCCATCGGAAGCCCCATGGCCGCGGCCTCGAGCGGCGCGCGTCCGGTATAGTATCTGCGCGGGTCATAACCCAGGACGGAAAGGTTCGCCACATCCGAGCCGGGCGGCAGGCCCGCCGGGACCGTCCTCGCCATGCCCATCGTCCCATGCATAGCAAGATAATCGAGGTTCGGCGTCCTGGCGTATTGCAGGACGGTCTTTCCGCCAAGCTCGTCGAGCGGCAATCCCGCCATGCCGTCTCCCAGCAGCACGAGATATTTCATTCCGCCCCCGCCCCGGAAAGCGTTTCCGCTATTTCCATGTGTTTCTTCGCCTTCGCGTAAGCGAGTGCGGTATTGCCGGATTTGTCTTTCATGTTCACGTTCGCGCCGTGCCTTATGAGTTCTTTTACGACGCCGGACTGTCCTGCCGCCGCCGCGCCCATGAGGGCGGTCTCGCCCTCGCTGTTTTTTATATTCGGATTCGCTTTTCCATTGAGGAGCAATCTTACTACGCCGCCCCGCCCCGTAACCGCAGCGTAGACCAGAGCCGTCTCGCCGGTTTTTGCGCGGGCGTTGACATTTGCGCCGCTCTTCAGAAGCATCGCCGCTATGACCGGGTAGCCGTTAAATGCCGCCGCCATAAGCGCCGTCGAACCGTCCCTGTCCTTTGCGTTCGGGTTTGCCCCGGCGGCAAGGAGCGCCCGCACGGCGTCTTTCATGCCGTCCGCAGAGGCGTGGATAAGCGGCGTAGAACCGTTCTTATCCCGCGCGTTCACGTTCGCGCGCTTTTTTATAAGCGCGCACACACCAGCCGTATCTCCCGCCTTTACAGCGTCGAAGAGCGTTTTCTCCTGCCCCGCAACTGCTGATGCGGGCAACAAAAAAACGGTAAAAATTACAATCAGGTTCTTCGCCGCGCTCAGAATGACATCTCCGCTTTTTAGTATCCCAGCGCCTTCATCACCTCGTCCATCGTCCCCTTGATGGAAAGCGGCTTGGCGGATACCTTTATGGCCGTATCCGGGTCCTTCAGGCCGTGGCCGGTCAGCGTGCAGACTATGCGCGCCTCTCCCTTGTAGTAGCCGAGGTTGTTTAATTTTATCACGCCCGCGATGCTCGCGGCGGAAGCCGGTTCGCAGAATATTCCCTCCGTCGCGGCAACGAGTTTATACGCCTCGATTATCTCGTCGTCCGTGACCATGTCGATTACGCCGCCGGATTCGTCCCTCGCGGCCTCGGCGGTCTTCCAGGACGCCGGGTTGCCTATGCGTATTGCGGTGGCGATTGTCTCCGGCTTTTCGACCGGATGGCCCATGACAATCGGCGCCGCGCCCGCCGCCTGGAAACCGGTCATAACGGGCAGCGAATTTATTTTCCCGGCCTCTTTATATCTTTTATATCCCTTCCAGTACGCGCTAATGTTTCCCGCGTTCCCGACAGGCAGGGCGTGGAAATCCGGCGGGCCGCCGAGCGCGTCGCAAATCTCGTACGCCGCCGACGTCTGGCCCTCGATGCGATACGGGTTGACGGAGTTGACGAGCGTAATCGGATACTTGCTCGACACTTCCCGCACGATTCGCAGGGCCTCGTCGAAGTTACCTTCAATCTGTATCACCCGCGCTCCGTGCATCATCGCCTGGGCAAGCTTCCCGAGCGCGATTTTCCCTTCAGGGATGAGCACGAACGCCTTGATTCCCGCCCGCGCGGCATATGCTGCTGCGGCGGCGGAGGTGTTCCCGGTGGACGCGCAGATAACGGCCCCGGAGCCTTCCTCGACGGCCTTGGATATGGCCATCGTCATGCCCCTGTCCTTGAACGATCCGGTCGGGTTCGCCCCGTCGAACTTAAGGTAAATATCGAGCTTCGGGTTGATGAGCCGAGCCAGGTTCTTCGTCCGCACAAGCGGCGTATTGCCCTCAAGAAGCGTTATTACCGGCGTATTTACCGTTACCGGCAGGAACTCCCTGTATTCTTCTATTATCCCTTTCCAGGCCATTTATGCCACCTTCTCGTAAGATATTATTTCTATTTCTGCCTTGCTTTTTCTTGCGGCATCGACTGTTTTTTCCAAGGCTTCCGCCACATCGTCCGGAATGAATACTTCCCCGCATTGTCCACACACATCGGCGGGCACATTTTTTATAATCAAAAAACCACCCTCCAGCTCAACCGGGAAATTAGTCGTTACTCTTAAAACCTCGCCTTTGCAAACAGGGCAAATCATTTTCCTCTCCTTGTTTTCCAGTCGCTTTTCCACTGCAATACTGACGGAATATATACCGTAATGATGAAAACGGTTTCTTCTTTTTCATCTAAAGCAAGAACCACGTGGAGCGGTTTTCCACCACCAATGCCCGAAATTAAATAACTCGGCAACGGCCTGTCTTCCTCGTACGTCTCGATAAATTCACCAGACAATATTGCATCAAAAGCATCCTGCCGCTTGATGTCTCTTTCAAAAAGTCTCTTAAGCGCGTGTTTCTTCCATTCGATTCTTCTTGATTTAACCGCCTCTTTAATCTTTTCCAGAGGCATATTTTACTCTTCGCTTTTCTCTTGTTTAATC
>JAKAHE010000130.1 GCA_021815285.1 Nitrospirota bacterium | reverse complement strand
GTTATCTTGGCGATTGTCAAGGGAATTCCGAGCGCGGAATAACTTACCATTATAGAGGCCGGGTCTACAATCGGCGCGGAAATAAGAAGCGCCATCGCGGGGCCGAGCGGCGAGCCGGCCTCAAGAAGCGTTATGGCGATGGGTAGAATACCGCAGGAACACAGTGGAGAGAATACGCCGGCGGCGGCGGCGAGGAATATCACCCAGCCGCCTCCCCGGTTAAGGATTACCCATAGTCTTCTGTCGAGCTTCCAGGTCTTGATGAGAGCGGAAACCGCTACCCCGGCAAGGGCATACGGCCCCATCCTCAAAAGACCGTCCCATACGACCCCGAGGACTTCGAGGATGGCGCTGTTCATGTCGCTTCCGTCCCCCTTAAGTTACTGCACTACTCCCTGCACGATAAAGTCCCTTATGGGATTTCTCGTGGAATTGGACCGGATAATCAGCACCTCCTGATAATTGCCCTTTTTTACCTTCGGACTTATCGTGACGTCTATTTTCTCCGACTGGCCTGGCTTGAGCTTCAGGGAGGTGTTGACGGTCTTGCCGTATCCCACCGTGATGTCACCCATCTTTGCCAGCATTCCCTGGGAGGCGGTTATCTGGTTGATTGTCAGGTCGAGCTGGCCGGGATTGGAAACCGTAACAGTCCTCCTGATGCTGCCGCCGGAGGGGATCTGGACGTTGGCGAGCATGTATATGGAAAGGGCGATGTCCGGGGCCGGCTTCGCCTTTACGTTTGCGGAAAGCGTGAGGGTCAGGACGCCGTTTCCGGTCTTGACGTCGTTCGTCGAGACGGTTATGAACTTGCGGACCTCGCCGCTTGCGTTCATGGAATTATATACTGCCTCGAGCTGTTCGCTCTTGCCCGGGGCTATGGTCTTTGTTTTCAGGCTCGCTATGGTGCAGCCGCAGGTCGGCCTTACGTCGTAGATGACGAGGGGCGCGTCGCCGTCGTTTTTTATTGTAAAAGTCGCCTTGGCCTTGGTGCCTTCGTCGATAGTCCCGAAGTCGAAGTTCATGGGATTTATTACCACCTTCGGCTGGGCCGCCCTGGCGAAGGGGGCTGCGTAAAGAGAGAGGCTCAAAAACAATGCCATGGCCGCACAGAGAAATGCCGGTTTTTTCATGCTGACAACCTCCTGTTTATAATTTGAAAATTGGCATGCGGATTAAGTTATCACAACCGGGGCTATTATGCAAGAGGCGCGCCACATCACCGTTGACTTTCGATGCCCGAAAATGTTAATCTTTCTCATGCGTTTAAATTCCGCAAAACGGCTCTTTCCCCTGGTTTTTGCCCTGGCGGTTCTGCTCGTTCCGAAGGCCGCAATCTCCGGCGCCATAAAGCCCGTCATCGGTATAAACGGGAAGCCGCCCAAGGCCCATCTCGTGGAGCTTCCCCAGGAATCAATAAGGATATGGAAAGAAAGCCGCCGCATAAGAAAGCCCGTAACATTGCTCCTGATTTCCTCCGCGCCTGGCTTCTCTCCGCTCGACCGGAGAAGCCTCAGTAAGGCCCGCGCGCTTTACAGGAGAAACGACTGGGAAGAGCTTTTCAGCAAGGATTATCCCACGGTGAAGAGCTATCCGGTAGGCCCCGGCAATTTCCTATGGTTTGCGGCAAAGGAGCGGATTATAAGGGAGATTTACTGGGCCGCGCCGGCCAAAAAATCCGTGAAAACCGAGTCAATGGCGCGATTCAGGAGGTTTTTGAAGTCCATCGGTCTCTCCAAAAGAGAAATCCGGTCTTTCAGGCGTTACGGGAAAGGGATACGCGGGAGCGTGGCCGGAATCCCCGTGCGGATTTTCGCCCTTAAGGACCTTCCGAGGATAAGACGCAGGATGGTTGTGCTGGCAGACCCAGGATTTTTCAACGACCTTTACAAAGACGAGGTGAAAACGCCGTTTCTCGACCTCTTCGGCGGCGTAATGAATACTCTCGGCGCATCCGGCATCAGGGTATCGGACGCGGTAATATCATACTCGAGCTCCCTGCCTCCCCTCAGCGTAAAGGACAGGTTCATAGCGCGCTATCTCTACACCTATTTTTCCGACCCGGAGAAACTCAAAAACGGGCCGCCAGAGACATGGGAACTCCGCTCCAAGGCCATGTACGACGAGACGTTCTACCAGCTTAACCAGGTGGCGCAGGCTTATGCGGACGCCGTAAAGAAAGACCCTGAAGACCCGTCTCTTCAATACGACATGGCGCTCGCCCTGTTCGCCCTGAAAGACCTTAAGGGCGTGAGGATGGAGCTTGCCAATACCGTCGGCCTCGACAAGAACTACTACCCGGCATATCTCGACATGGCGAATTATTTCTTCTCCCAGAAAATGCCGCCGGACTCGGAATATTTCGCCAGGGTTGCCGTAAAGATCAACCCTAAGGACCCCCGGTGCTGGACGGCCCTTTATAATGCCCTTTATGCCGAGAAGAGATATAAGGAGGCCGCGGACGCGCTTGAGAAAAAGATAGCTCTCGGATTCGACGACCTGTACGTAAGAGAGGATTACGCCCAGACGCTTCTGCTCGCGCGGGATTATAAAAAGGCGGCGGAAGAATATGAGAAGGTTCTTGCCCGCATAACGCCGATAGACAGAAAGACAAGGCCGACCATTCTTGGGGAGCTTGCCGAGGCATATGAGGGCGAGGGCAGGATAAAAGAGGCCCTCGCTGCCTACGCCGAGGCCGCCCGGGGCATGACGGATGCGGCAAAGAGGCACATACTGCTCGAAAGGGCGGCAAAGCTGGAGGAAAAATGGAAACCGTTCCTATCCGCCCCCAGAAAGGCCGAGTAAAAAACCGCATTTATCTGGCGGGAATCCGTCAGATAAACACTTCAAGACAGTTTTCCGCCAAACCTATCCCAGTTTTTCCAGGAGCGTTCTGACCTTGTTCTTGTAGCGGTCGTCTACGGGCATTTTTATGTAATTTTTCAGGGCTTCCTTTACCTTGACGTCTCCCGGAGAGGCCGAGACGTTCCACGCCCTGATTACCGAGCGGACGACATAGAGGTTGTTCCAGTTGATGTACGGCAGGAGTGAGTCGGCATCGAACTTGTCGCCTATGTCGGCCAGCGCGCCCGCCACGGCGTCCACTACGTCGTCCGATTGTTTTCCTTTGTTTTTAAGGAGTTCCTGCAAAGGCGCGCCTGCCTGGGCCGCCTTGAGCGCGCCGAGCCGTCTCGCCGCCGCCGCAGAGACATGGAGGTCATTGTCTTTGAGGGCGGCTATAAGCGGCGCGACTGCCTGCCCGTTTTCGCCGCACCTGAAGACCGCCTCCACCGAAAGCGTCCGAACCTCGGGGTCGGGGTCTTTCAGGAGGATTTCCGAAAGTATTCCGAAGCATCTTACGTCTCTTAACCTTGTAGCGAGCTGCACTGAATTCCTGCGAACGTCCGCGTCCGGGTCCTTCAGGAGCGCCGGGAGCTCTTTTACGGAAAAATTGGGGGCCATGGCGAGGAAATATGCCGAAGCGGCCCGGCGAATGGCCACGTTTTTATCGCTTAGCAGGCTTTCCATATCTCCCCTTGCCGATGGATCGAGCCAGGAAAGCTCCACTTCCGCCGCCGCCTGTCTTACGTAAACCCTGTTATCTTTCAGGCAGTTTTTGAGTTTTTCCCGGTACTCGGCGGCCTTTATGGACGCAAGAACCTCCGCCGCGGGCTGACAGCGCGACGGGTCTTCGATTGCCTCAAAGAGATACGGGACTGAATGACTGCCGAGGGAGAAAAGCGCGTTCTTTACGGATTCCAGGGATTTTTTATCCTTTAAATTCAGGAGGTTTGCGAGCGGCTCAGCCGAACGACCATCCTTTATGCCATTCAAAACGAACACCAGCTCCGGCACGTATTCCCGTTTTTTTAGAGCATCAAGGAGCGCTGGCACAGCCCGTCCGCCCATGTTTACAAGCACATACTGAGCCTGCGCCCTCGTCTGGGGCGAGCTTTTCTCGACCAGGTTTATCAAGGCGTTATAATCGTTCTCGCTGGCCAGACGGGCGACGGATGCCGGCGCGGCGGCTTCAGATGCGGCTGAGGTTTTGGCGGGCACGTTTGCCAGCGCATGGACAGGCGCGGGGATTAGAAACGGGACAAAAAGGAGGGCGGCGGCAAATACTTTCATCATTCCTCCGGCTGATATGTGCCTGATACTATTTGGTTATTCGGTAAAAAAGCAAGGCGCGTCCCGGATGTGGAGCGCGCCTTGCGGAGAACTGGAAGCTGGTCTTTTCGAGCCTCCCTCTTAGCAGGGATGCACGCTGGAGCTCCCGACAACCTGGGGCTTGGAATATTTTATCTTCCTCACCTGTTCACCCCCTTTCTCCTTAATACCACAAGAAATAAAAAGCAAACTACATGCCAGAAAAACCGGATGCAAGTGTTTTTATTCTATCCCCGAATCTTAAAAAAGACAAGGGAGATAGAAAAACCTACAGCAGGCCGAATTTTTTCATGCGCCTGCGGAAGGCGTCTCTCTGCACGCCCAGGAGGTCAGCGGCCTTGCTCTGGTTGCCGCCCGCCACGGCAAGCGCCTGTTTTACAAGCTCTTCCTCCACCTTCTCGAGTGACATGCCCTCCTTCGGGATGCTTATCGAGGAAGCGACGGGAGAGGCAGCGGCGGCCATCCCCCCGACAAGCTCCACGGGCAGGTGTTCGAGCAGAAGTATATCCTCGCTCTCCAGTATCATGGCGCGCTCTATGACGTTTTTCAGTTCGCGGACATTGCCGGGCCAGTCGTAGCGTATGAGGAATTCCCTGGCTTTTTCCGAAATTTCCCTGACGTTTTTGTGGAATTCCGCGTTGAACAGATCTATGAAATATCTTGTAAGCGGAAGTATGTCTTCCTTGCGTTCCCGCAGGGGCGGCAGGTATATGGGCACGACCTGGAGGCGGTAGTAGAGGTCTTTCCTGAACCGGTTCTCCGTCATAAGCCTTTTTATGTCCTGGTTCGTTGCCGATATAACCCGGACGTCCACGTGTATGTCCTTTACGCCCCCCACGCGCTTGAAAATCTTGTCTTCCAGTATCCTGAGGAGCTTGGCCTGCATGGAGTAGGGCATATCGCCTATTTCGTCGAGGAATACCGAGCCTCCGTCGGCAAGCTCCAGGAGACCCTTTTTCTGGAGTTTTGCGTCCGTGAATGCGCCTTTTTCGTGCCCCAGGAGTTCTGATTCGAGGAGGTTCTCAGGCAGTGAGGCGCAGTTTATAGCCATAAACGGCTTGTCAGCGCGCGAGCTGTTTGCATGAACGGCCCTGGCCACCACTTCCTTTCCGGTGCCGGATTCGCCCTGGATAAGGACGGTGCTGGCGTCGGACAGCGCTATCTTCTGGATCATTTCGAGGACGTTCAGGATTGCGCGGCTTTTCCCGATTATGTTGCAGGCGCCCGAGGTGGTCTTCTGCTGCTCTTTCAGGAGTTTTACCTCTTCGCGCAGCGAGACCGTCTCAAGGGCCTTCCGGATGGTAAGGGTAATCTCGTCGAGGTTGAAAGGTTTGCTGATATAGTCGTACGCGCCGAGCTTCATAGCCTTCACGGCCGTCTCAAGCAGTCCGTGCGCGGTTATCATTATGACGATAATATCCTTGTCTATTTCCTTTATTTTGCCCAGCACCTCGATTCCCTGTATGCCGGGGAGCTGGTTGTCGAGCAGGACCAGTTCCGGCGTAAGGTCAGCCGCCATCTGAAGGGCCTTTTCTCCGTCCTCGGCAGTATAAACGTCATAGCCTTCCTTGCCCAGGTGCTGCTCCAGCGTCCATCTGATGAGGTGTTCGTCGTCTACTACCAGTATCTTGGCTTTTTCCATTCGTGAAATCCTCGTGGTTTATGCGACCGCTTCCGGCACCCTGTCTTTCGCAGCAGGTAGGGAAATCGTGAAAACCGTCCCTTTACCAGGCGCGGAATCCACGGTAATGCTGCCCCCATGCTGCTC
>JAKAHE010000129.1 GCA_021815285.1 Nitrospirota bacterium | reverse complement strand
GGAGATCAGCATATGCGAAAAATACTCGCTGGCGCCCAGGAGCCTCGTTATGCGCCTGGCCTCGGAAGGTCTTTTTGATACGAGGTCGTAAATGGCCTCGCGCGAGCCGAAGGAGGCTATGAAAGATTCCAGGTGATTAAGCGCCATGTCCGGAGCCGGGGCGTCCACGCAGCCCGCCAGAAGTTCCGGCAGTATTCTAAGGAAGAGGTTCCGGCTCCTCGGGCTGAGCGGGGATTGCGGGGCGCCGTCTTTCAGAAGAACAAAGTTCCTGTATGCAAGATGCGGGTCCCTGAAGCCTCCCGACCTGAAAATTTCAACCGCATCCGGCCCTGTTATATCGTCGGATAAAAGCCCGCCGAATCTGTCTGCGTATATTTCATGCACGTCGTCCGGCTGTTCCATGAACAGCCTGTCGTATATCTCGCGCACCTTTGCGGTGCGTTTCGCCAGTTCGTCCAGGAATGTTTTTCCAGCGTCTTTATCCGAGTCCCGGTATCCCATGCGGCGCGCAAGCATACGTATGTCGTTTTCGTTTCCGGGAAAGGAATGCGTCTGCCTTTCGTCCACGACCTGGAGCCTGTGCTCGGCGGTGCGCAGAAATGTATATGCAGTTGCCAGTTCGTTATGCTCATCGAAGGTTATGAGGCCGGCCAGGCTCAGGCGGTGCAGCGCCCGGAGCAGGTTCTGCTCCCTTATGCCGGGTTCACGTCCGCCGTAGACGAGCTGAAGTATCGAGACGAAGAACTCTATCTCCCTTATTCCGCCGGGGCCGAGCTTAACGTCATATTCTTCCGTGTCGCGCGGTTTCGGTTTTTCGATTCTGAGCTTCAAGTCCCGGAGTTCGGCTATGGCGGAGTAGTCGAGATGTTTCCTGAACACGAACGGCCTTATCGCTTCTATGAAACGGCGCCCGAGCTCCATGTCTCCCGCGCAGGCCCGCGCCTTGATGAGCGCGGCGCGTTCCCAGGCGCGGCCCCAGGATTCGTAATACGTCTCGTATCCGGCGAGGCTCTGCGCCAGGTCTCCCCTTTCTCCTTCCGGCCTAAGGCGCGTATCAACGCGGAATACGAACCCTTCGGAAGTATTCTCTCCGATGAGTTTTATTATAATCTCGGACAGCTTCAGGAAGTATTGATGGTTTGTTATCCTGCTCGGCCCGGAGGTATTTCCATCGCCGCCGTAAAGAAACATTATGTCGATGTCCGACGAGAAGTTCAGCTCGCGTCCGCCGAGCTTCCCCATTGCAATGACGGTAAACGGACATCGGGACGTTTTCCCGGACGGGGTTTTATATCGGGGGACTCCATATTGACGCTCCAGCGCATGACGGCCCGCGCGGCAGGCCGCCTCCAGGGCCGCGTCCGCAAGGTTGCTTATCTCCGCCGTCGTCTCCGGGATTCCGGCAAGGCCAGGGAGGTCGCGCGCGGTGATACGCAGGAACTCCCTGTACTTGAACCTGCGAAGACGCGCCGACGCCTCTTCAAGCGATGCCTCCCCGGGGCAGAGGGACAGCAGCTCCTTTTTCAGCGATTCCCTGTCGCGCGGAGCATCGAGCGTCTCCGGCCTCGTCAGCCAGTCGATGAGATTCTCAGGGTCGGACATGATAAACCGGACGAGGAACCGGGATTGGGCGAAAAGCGGCGAAAGCACCTTCACGGCGCCGGCGCGCTCCGCCATGAGCGCAAGGAAAGGCGCGCGGTCCTCAAAGGCCCCGCAGATTCTCTCGAAGCCGTTCAGGCAGGCGTCGGGGTCGGCTGAAAGCGAGCAGTGGTGAACCAGCGCGGGCAGGACTTCCCCGACGAGGCGCTCATCCGCGCCCTCGGAAATGGCGCGCAGGTTGAAGGCCGCCTTGGCAGGGTCGGCAAACCCCTTGCGGGCGAGGTATTCCGGGCCGCCGGATATTACGGATTCGATGTCTTCCATTCCGGTATGATACCACCTGGAACGGATTTTTTAAATCGCTTAATGCCTGTGGAACTGGTAATGGGAATGGACGTGCCGGTGCGTGGTGTCGCCGTGCGCATGGATGTGCTCGTGCACGAGGTTCACCTTCAGCAGGAGTTCCTGGTCCGAGAGGACGGTGTCCGCCGGGCCGGTTTTCTCGATTTTATGCTCCTCGGATAATACGGCGACGGTACCGTTCAGCTCGTCCACGAGCGAGAGGTCGTGCGTCGCCACGACGATGGTCTTTCCGTTCTCGTTAAGCCTGAACATAAGCTCTATCAGGAACATCTGGGACTTCGGGTCGAGCCCGTTCGTCGGCTCGTCGAGGAGCAGCACCTCCGGCTCCATCACAAGCACGGAGCCGATTGCGACCCGCTTCTTCTCGCCGCCGGAGAGCATGTAGGACGGCCTGCCGCCAAGCCCCTCTATGCCGAGTTCCGCCATCACGTCGTGCGCCCTTGAGAGCGACTCTTCCTCGGAAAGCCCAAGCTGCATCGGGCCGAAGACCATCTCGTCAAGCGCTGTTGGACAGAAGAGCTGGACGTCCGAGTCCTGAAAAACATATCCCACCCCGCCCCGGAAAAATCTCTGGAACTCGCGGTCTTTGAGGGACGCCTGGCTGACCTCGCGGCCCATGTAGAAAAGCCTCCCCGCGTCAGGCCTTATCAGGCCGTCCATGACCTGGAGGAGCGTGGACTTTCCGCTCCCGTTCGAGCCTATGACCGCGACCCGCTCTCCGCGCCCGATTTCAATATTTATCCCGGAGAGCGCGTTTATTTTCCCGTAGTAGCTGTAAGTTATATTTTCCGCCTTTACCGCGATTTCCATTTATCCCCTCAGACAAATATAAGCGTTATTCCCGCCGCGCAGGCGGCTAACAGCGCCAGCCAGTCGGACTTTTTCATGGCCCCCTGACCCCGGAGCCTCATTTCGCCCGTGAAGCCCCTCGAGAGCATGGCCTTGAATATCTCATCGCACCGGGTCTGTGTTTTCTTGAATATAATCCCCATCCTGCCTGCGGCCCAGCGTCTGGCCTCGGAGCCGTCCACATCCCCCGCCGTCCTGCTTATCTTGGCCAGGTGCATGTCCTCCACGGTCTTTGCGAATATGAAAATATATTTGTATGTCAGGTTCACGACCGCAAGGACGGAGTCCGGCACGCGGAAGGTCTTGAGCGCGCGCATTATCTCCGTGAACGGTGTTGTAAAAAGGACGAGCATTGCAAGCGAAACGGAGTTCGCCACGCGCATAGTGAGCATTGCCACGCCGAAAAGCCCGCCGGACGTAATCCCGATTTCCCGGGGTATGGTATACGTCCAGAACGAGTGCGCCTCGCGGAGGGTTATGAGCGTCAGTATCGGTCTTCCGGGCGTGATTATATTAAGCGCTGACGGAAGCGCGATGAGAAAACCGAAGAAGAACCCGATGAATGCTACCCTCGCGTATATGAGCTTAAGGTCGGCCTTCGACGCCAGGGCGAGGATAAATATAAATGCCGCTATAACGAGCTCTGTCGGCAGGTCTTTCCGTATGTTTACCGCGGCAAGCATCAGAAGAGTAAATATCACCTTCACCCGCGCGTCGAGCTCCTGGAGGAAACCCCTGCGGCTTGAAAGCTCCCACTGCACGTAGGAGTTCTTTGTAACCTTCGCTATGTGCGAAAGCCCCTTGTCGAGGTATGAGAGCCGGGACGACTTATGCCCACCCTTCAGGAATTTCGAAAGCAGGTATATAAGTCCCACGGCCAGGACCGCGCCTGTAAACCCGGACGCGAGATACCCCCCCGTGCCGGACGAGGCCGCACCCGCGCCGTAATTCGGGATGGGCGGGTTCCAGAGGTTATGAAGCCCCTTGAACCCGGCGGGGACATACCCCAGCATCTTCCTGAGCGTCTCGGCCCCCCACTCGCCCCACGCGTCGCCGCCGCCAAGTTTTGCCGGGATTATGATTCCGAGCGGCGTAAGCGCCGCCAGCGCGGCAATGACAAGCCATAGCTTCCAGCGCTTCTTCCCCGCCGCCTGCGCGCCCGCCGCCGCAAATCCGGCATCAGTGGAATAGAAGTATTTGACAAGCAGCATCGTTACGACGCCTTCAAACGGGCCGAATACGAGCAGATGTCCGAAGAACATCGCGGGCAGTGCAATGGAGAGCGGGTACGGGGCGTAAAGAGGCGCGCCGCCCGGCCCGTGCGCGACAATCGGCTGTATGCCGAACTCCACCCCCGCGCAGGCCGCGGCTACCGACAGCCCCAGCCAGCCGCCCAGAAACGCCCCGGCCATCGGCCTGACGCCGCTCTTTCTGTTCCCGGCCACGGCCCGGAATATGAACCACGTCACAAACGGCGCGACGATGGCCATGTTGAAGCAGTTTGCGCCGTATGCCGTAATCCCGCCGTCCCCGAACACGAGCGCCTGTATCATCAGAACTACGGATACGGCTATCACGGCGGTCCAGGGCCCCAGGAGTATGGCGATAATCCCGCCTCCGACCGCATGCCCGGAAGTTCCGCCCGGGATGGGTATGTTGAACATCATTATGAGGAAGGAGAACGCGGCGGCCATGGAAAGATACGGCACCTGCTTCACTGTAAGCTGCGCCTTGAGCTTCCTTAAGCCAACCGCCCAGAAACCCGCCGATACCGCATACATCGGCACGAATGTCTGGGGAGATAAATACCCGTCCGGGATGTGCATTTGCCTTTTTCCTCGGAATTCCCGTGATACGTTTTTGTAAAAACGTAGCACCAACTGGCCCGCCGTGTCAAGAATTAATTGACTTGACGCCGGGAATTAATTAAACTCTACCGGTGGATTTGGAAGTCGGATAACCATACGGGGAGGAGACGGGGATGAAAAAGCTTTTGCTGGTTCTGGCCGTGGCCATGCTGGTCGCGGTGATTCCAATGACGGCATGCGCAAAGGGGAGAAAGATGAAGGACGGGCTGATTATCAACGACGTGAAGGTGGGCACGGGTGCGGTTGCGAAGGCGGGAGAGACGGTCACGGTGCAGTATACCGGGTGGCTTATGAACGGGAAGAAGTTTGATTCGAGCAAGGACAGGAACGAGCCTTTCACCTTCCAGCTCGGCGCGGGCCAGGTGATACCTGGCTGGGACGAGGGCGTAGCGGGAATGAAAGTCGGGGGAACCAGGATACTTGTAATCCCGCCCGCTCTCGGTTACGGCGCGCAGGGCACGCCCGGCGGGCCGATTCCTCCGAACGCGACGCTGAAGTTCGAGGTGGAGCTTCTCGGGGTTAAGTAACTGAAAAATCAGGCAAAATTTAACCGCAGATTTTATAATCCGCGGTTATTTTTTGGGGTTTTATGGAAAAAATCCGGCTTTCAAAGCTCATGTCCGAGCGGGGCATATGCTCCCGGCGCGAGGCGGATTCCTTTATAGAACGCGGACTTGTGTTCGTAAACGGCTCTGCCGTAAGCGAGCTCGGGCTTAAGGTGGACCCGTCATCGGAGGTGACTCTCGATAAAAGGGCCGCCCTTGAGCAGACGGGTCTTGTCACAATTATTCTAAATAAACCGGTAGGTTACGTCTCAGGACAGGCGGAGCGTGGCTACCGGCCCGCCTCCGTCCTGCTTACCCCGGCAAACCGAGCGAAAGGGGACAAATCCGGCCTGAAATACTCCCCGGCGCATGTGAAGAACCTTGCCCCCGCGGGCCGACTTGACATTGATTCTCAAGGACTTATCGTATTTACGCAGGACGGGCGCGTGGCGAAAAAGCTCATCGGGGAGCGCTCGGAGGTGGAGAAGGAATATATCGTCCGAGTGGAGGGAGATGTTACGGAAAACGCCCTGAAGCTCCTGAATTTCGGCCTGGCTCTTGACGGGATTCCCCTTAAAAAAGCAATAGTTACGCGGCTTAACAACGAGCAGCTGCGGTTCGTCCTGAAGCAGGGGAAGAAGCGCCAGATACGCAGGATGTGCGAGCAGGTGGGGCTTGAGGTGGTCGGCCTAAAGCGTGTCAGAATCGGGAAAATCCGGCTTGAGAACCTGCCCG
>JAKAHE010000128.1 GCA_021815285.1 Nitrospirota bacterium | reverse complement strand
TGCGTGCGCCTTTCAAAATTACCGGAAGGCAGTATTCATCGTCCCTCCGTTGACGTCCTGATGGAATCTGCGGCAAAGGTAATGGGCGGCAGGGCGATAGGAGTCATACTGACCGGCATGGGCGCCGACGGAGCCATGGGAATAAAGGCAATCCATGACGCAGGCGGCAGGACCATCGCCCAGGACGAGGAATCGTGCATAGTCTACGGAATGCCAAAGGTCGCGGTTTCCATGGGCGGCGTGGACAGGATAGTCCCTCTGGGCGGCGCTGCTTCCGCCATCCTCCATGAGATGGGGGCTTGATTTTACAGATTGCGGAGAGTAGTATAGATTTTTAAGAGGCCTGTAAACCAATACCGGGGGGGCGGCGGATGTCGGAACTCAGGCAGGACGCGACTACCTACGACTGGATAATCATAGCAAAGGAGCGCGCAAAACGCCCGGACGACTTCAGGCGCAAAACCGCGCAGGTCGAGATTCCAGCGCACGACCCGAAGTGTCCGTTCTGTGTCGGGAACGAAAACCTGACCCCTGAGACAACAGCCGTCTTCAGCGAGGACGGCGCATGGAAGATACGCGCGGTTCCGAACAAGTTCCCGGCCCTCACGCCGGAAGGGAACATGGCAAGAAGCGAATGGAAGTTCTTCCGGAAAACGCACGGCTACGGCAGGCACGAGATAATCATCGAGACGCCGCTTCATAACGAGATAATCCCGTTCATGGAGGACGGCCACGTCGAGAACCTTATAAGGATGTACAGGGACAGGTATGCGGCGTTCAGGAAGGACCCGAAGGCAAAGGTAATAATAATCTTCAAAAACCACGGTATGGAGGCTGGCACGTCTCTTGAGCACCCGCACACGCAGATAGTCGCCTCGCCCATCGTCCCGCCGTACATCAGGAGGAAATACGAGGTTGCGACGCAGTATTACGACAATACCGGGCGCTCGCTTCACTTCGACATCCAGCAGGCGGAGCTCGAGGAGGGAAAGAGAATCGTCGCTTCGACAAAGCACTTTACGGTAATACATCCCTTCGCCTCGCACTATCCCTTCGAGACGTGGATCATGCCCAAGGAGCACAAGCCGTCCTTCGGACACATAACCGAGGATGAAATCTCTGACCTCGCGCGCGTCCTGAAGGAAGTCCTGATGAAGATGTATTCAAGCCTCGACAACCCGGATTACAATTTCGTCATAAACACGGCCCCGACGGACGACGAGCACAAGTCCTATTACCTCTGGCACCTTCAGATAATACCGAGGCTCACGCAGGTCGCAGGATTCGAGCTCGGCTCCGGGATGTTCATAAACGTGACGATACCGGAGGAGACTGCGGCCTTTATGAAGGACTTCCGCATCGTATGATATACTTGAATTAAAATCTCCGGAGGCGCGCAATGAAACGATACCTGAAGCTTGGCCTGGGGCTGGCGGCCGGCATGGCGGCGGGGGTGGCTGTATATCTGGTTTTCAGGAGACGCGAGGTAATACAGGAGGAGAGGCCGCCTTTTGCCGAGGCCGCCGAAAGCAGCGATATTTAGCCCCCGGCGCGTAAATCGCCTTAGTATCCCATTCTGTGGAGAGCGAATACGACCGCCGAGGCGAATATGCAGTAGAACCCGAATATCTGCCATTTGCCCTTCTCAAGCCAGTTGGAAAGCCAGACGAGCGCGAGCAGGCCGGAAATAAAGCTGAAAACCATCCCTGCCAGGCTCGGATAGAAAATCGTGAAGTCTATGGCCCGGGACGCCATTTCCCTTGCTTTGACCATCCTCCAGACCTCCCTTGCGATTACCGGCGGCGTAAGGACGACAGCGAGGGCGAAGCTGAACTCCTCGGATTTATCCTTCGCCATATTCAGGAGAAGCCCGGCGGATATCGTCGCGCCTGAACGGGAAAACCCGCGGAACGGAAGGCAGAGGCCCTGCACGGCGCCTATAACCGAGGACTCGGGCATCCCCAGTTTTTTTATTTTCCAGGATTTTTTCTTCGCCAGCCCGGCGATGATTATCATAACCCCCACGGCGGCCAGGGATACGGAAATAAGCGTCATGTTGCCGAAAATAAGCTCAATCTGCGCGTGCGGGATGCCCCGGAGCATGTATTTTTCGATGAAATATTTCAGCGCCAGGCCCACCACGCCGGTGAAAAAAGTGGCTGTTATTATATATTTCGCCGCCTCTTTAAATCTCTCCCGCGACGAAAAAAAGTTCCTCTTCCATGACTTCCAGAAATAAATAATCACCGCGAACATGGTGCCCGTATGGAGCATCACGAGCAGGAGCGTCATGGACGGGCTGGTGGGGTTGATGCCCATCAGTTTCTCGGCAATTATGACATGCGCGGAGCTTGAAACAGGCAGGAGCTCCGCGGCCCCCTGCACAGCCGCAAGTATCAGTATTTTAAGGAGCATTTTAACCCCCGGTTATTTTTCCTTGGAATGCCTGTATACTAATACCTTGGCCCGCTCGACGGTTACGAGACCTTCCTCCATCATGCGGTCGAGGTCCGGCAGGAAGCCCTGGATTTTCTCCGTAGAGTCCACTATTTCTATTATTATCGGCAGGTCTTCGGAGAGCCTCAGCAGTTTCGCCGTGTGCATCCGGCTGTGCGCGCCGTAGCCCAGGAGCCCCCGGAAAACCGTCGCGCCGCCAAGGCACTGGCGGCGGGCCTCCTCGACTATCGCCTCGTAGAGAGGCCTGCCATCATACCTGTCGGACTCGCCTATAAATATCCTTAAAAGCTCAGCTTCTTCCGGGATTTTCATCTATTTCCCCCTATAGAATCCTGGCAATCCACATGCCCGCCAATATCGCCCCGAAACCCAGGATGCAGTTCGCGGTAATGTTCAGGAAGGCAAGAGCGAACTGGCTGTCACGGGCATAGTTCATGGTCTCGAAGGCGAAGGTGGAAAAGGTTGTGAAGGCGCCCATGAAACCTACGAGAATGACGGTTCTGGCAAGCGCGGAAATCGCCATCCTGTCCTCGGCCAGCGCCCAGACAAGGCCGAACAGAAGGCAGCCGAGCACGTTCACGGCCAGTGTGCCGTAAGCGAACCTCGTGCCCAGTATCTGGTAAATAAAACCGGAAAACCAGTAGCGCGCCAGTGTCCCGGCGACTCCGGCAATCGCAATCAGAAATATCCTCTGCCACATACATCCCGCTCCGGAGATAAAATTTCAGGAATCACCCGTCATGTAAGCCTACTGGAATCCGTATAGGGTTGTCAAGAATATTAAAAAAACGCCATTCCCCGCGCCCCGTTTTTGGCACAAAACGGCCTGTTCCCGGGCATTTTCCGCCCTTTTCCGATACCGGCTGGAAATTCCGTGTTTTTCTAAAATAATACTGGATAGTCAATGAGTTATAGCTAATGATAGTAGAATCTCCTGAAAACGAACTTCACCAATCGGGCGGCCACAATCCGGGTAAAAGCGGATTCTTCGTATCTGCTCAGACATGGCGACGCGGCTGGCGGGGTTATGACTGGAGTCTGGAGTTTCCGGCAACTAAATAAGTGATGCAGCAAAACCCTAAACTCTTTGCGCCGTCTTTCGTGTTTTGCCTTGACAATGAAGGTCTTAGGGTGTTAATATTTCGATTCTAAATTCCAAGTGGGGCTGTGGCGCAGCTGGGAGCGCGCTTGACTGGCAGTCAAGAGGTCAGGGGTTCGATCCCCCTCAGCTCCACCAAAATTTCGCTGCTAAATCAAGCAGTTAATTTTCCGAGATAGGCGACTTTCCCAAGACTTTCCCAAAAGTCCGCTTGGGGAGGCCGCCTTTCTTGTTTTTGCCGCTAAGCAAAGTCCTCACCGAAGTACCTCCGTATTTTCTCTTTGTCGTTCTCGACACCGGGGATATAGCTGCCGTAGACCTCGAAGACCATCTGCTTGGAGCCGTGCCCCATCCTGAAGGCCAGCCTGTTGGGGTCAACCCCGATAGCACACAGAATGGCGATACGGCTGGTGGCGTTATAAAAGGTTTCCCAGAGCGAGTTCTGCGAGGAAATCTATGAAGGCGGGGGCGTCGTCCAGGCTCTTCGCCCTTTCGTATTTCATGCCGAGCGAGGCGGCAAGGGATTTCTGGAGGATGTCGCAGTCGTAGAGCGTCTCGATGTTCTCGGAGACGAAGCTTACCGGCACTACTGCCACGCCGCGCGAACCGGAAGCGGCAACTGTCTTTATTACCTCGTCCGTCTCGGGCTTGAGCCATTCCATGCCCGCGCGTCCCTTGCTCTGGAAACCGACGTGCGTGCTTATCTCGCCAAGCTCTTCCTGTAGCATCGATGCTGTCTGCATGACGTTGTCGAGGTATGGGTCTCCTTTGCTTATCAGCTCTTCCGGCAGGCTGTGCGCCGAGAATATCACGGATACGGGGCGCTCCGGCCCTCCTGCGTCGGGAGCAGGTATGGTCTCAAGAAGTCTTTCCAGCGCGTCGCGCATCCTTTCCGCAAGGAGCTTTATAAACCTGGCGTCCGCGCCGAAGCCTTCGTAATAGACTACCTCCGGCGGGTCGGCGTCTTTTTCCGCGAGGGCCTTAAGGAGGCCGAAGCTTGAGCCTGTAATAGCGGGCGAGAAGTGCGGGTAGAGCGGAAGGGCAAGGAGCTTTTTTACGCCGTCGCTTTTAATTCTCCTGTAGGCTTCCTGCACGGACGGGCTCGTATACCTGTTTGAGTGATATACGGAGATATTCTTCTCCTTCAGCGCCTCCCGGAGCAGGGCGGCCTGTCTCTCCGTAATCGCGTCCATCGGGGAGCCGCCGCCGATTGCCTGGTATTTCTCCTTCACCGGCTCTTTTTTCATCGTGGAGATATAAAGGGCGAGGAACGGCCTCACCGGCCCCGGCGCGGGGAGGATAAGCGGGTCCATGAAGAGCTTCATCAGGTACGGGAACACCCCGCGCGCGTCGGAGGGGTCTCCCATGGTCATAAGAAGGACGGCTTTGTTATTCATTTTACTCTGTGGCTCTCGCCGTGCTCGTGGACAAAATCCACAAGCGCCTTAACGTGGTCGGGCGGCGTTTCAGGTATTATGCCGTGGCCGAGGTTGAATATGTGCCCCGTATCGCCCGCGCCGGCCAGGATTTCCTTCACGCGCTTCTCTATCTCCGGGATGGGCGCAAGCAGGAATACCGGGTCCATGTTGCCCTGGACGGCCTTGCCTCCGACCTGGCTTCGTGCGGCGGCGATGTCTATGCGCCAGTCGATGCCTATGACGTCCCCGCCCGCCTGCGCGACGAGCGGCATGAAACCCTGGCTGTTCCCGACGAAATTTATTACGGGGACTTTTTTGCCTTCCGGAGATTTCTTGATGCCCTGGATTACGAGCCTTGTATACGGCATGACGAAGTTCAGGTAATCCGCCGGAGAAAGCACGCCGCCCCAGGTGTCGAAGAGCTGTATCGCCTGCGCGCCCGCGTCCACCTGCGCGTTCAGATACTTTATTACCGTCTCGGTGAGCTTCTCCATCAGGGAACGGAACACGCCCGGCTCACGCCACATCATGGTCTTGAGGTGCCGAAAGCTCCTGCTCCCGCCGCCCTCGACCATGTAGCTCGCCAGCGTAAAGGGCGCGCCCGCGAAGCCTATCAGCGGCACGTTCCTTGATTCCAGTTCGCGCCGGAGCATCTTCACGGTCTCTGGCACGAAGGGCACGTCGGCCTCAGGGTCGATTACCCGGAGCGCGTCAACGTCCGCCTGCGTGCGGATTGGTTTCTCAAAGACCGGGGCGGGGTTGAAGTCGAGCTTGACGCCCATCGCCTCGACAGGGATCAAGATGTCGGAGAACAGTATCGCGGCATCGATGCCGAATTTGTCTATCGGCTGGAGCGTAACCTCCGTGCAGAGCTCCGGGGACTTGCACAGCGTCAGGAAATCCACCTTCGCGCGGACGGCGCGGTATTCCTCCATGTAGCGCCCCGCCTGGCGCATGAGCCATACGGGCGTCCTGTCCACGGGCTTGGAGAAGCAGAGAT
>JAKAHE010000127.1 GCA_021815285.1 Nitrospirota bacterium | reverse complement strand
CTTCCATGTCAGGAAGCGGTTGTCGAGCACGTTTATCTTCGCCACCTTTACCCTGCCCGCCAGATCGCTCGCCAATAAGTCCACATTGTTTGCCATCTTCAGGCAATGCGGGCACGTGGGAGACCAGAACTCGACAACCACGGGCGAAGAAGAATGAAGCACGGCCTGGCTGAATTCGCTGTCCGATATGTTAATCGGGCCGCCCGTGGCCGCCTTCGCCTGCCAGGAAGCCATCGCAAGAAAAAGGATTGCCGCAACTGAAACAGCCGTCAGAAACGATTTTTTCATCTCCTGCCCCTCCGTTCAAAGTATCCCGAGAGCCTTCTTGAGCCTCCCCTTTGACATCGCCCCCTCGGCCCTGCCGACGACCTTGCCGCCCTCTATCCTGAAGAACGCCGGAATGCCCGTTACGCCGAAATTGCTCGGCGTGTGAGGGTTTTCAAGGACGTTCATCTTCACGACCCTGTAGCGTCCGGACATTTCCATGGCCAGAGCGTCAACGATTTTCGCCATCTTCATGCAGAAGGAGCACTCAGGCGACCAGAACTCCAGTACAACCGGCAAGGGCGAACGGGTTACGAGGCCGTGAAAGTTTTCTTCGTTTGCGTCTAATACCGGGGGCCTGGTTTTTGGCGGGTAATTCATCCGGAAGTCAGGGTCAGGCGGGTTTTTTAAGCCTTGCTTCCAGCACCTTGGATATTACCCTTTTCAGCTCGTTGACGCGCACGGGCTTGTTGATGTACTCGAAGGCGCCCATGTTCATGGCTTCAAGATAGGACTCCACCTCGCCATATGCGGTAATCATTATTACGCCTATGTTTTCGTCCATTTTTTTAATCTCGCGCAGGACCTCGAACCCGTCCATCAGAGGCATGCGCATGTCGGTTATGACGAGCTCGTAACGCTGGCGTTTCAGGGTGTCTATCGCCTCTTTGCCGTTTGCGGCGGTCTCGACCCTGTAACCTTCCTTGGAAAGAATCTTAGACAAACCTTCGCGCGCGTTTTCCTCGTCGTCCACCACAAGAATCGAAGCCGTCAGTCCAATACTCTCCAAAACTTATACCCTCCCCTGAAATTTATTTTCTAAAATATAGCATAGGGCCTCCATACCGTCAAGGAAGCGCGGATAATTATTTGTAATATCTACTGATAACCAAACATAATGCCAGGATTTGGGTTCTCGCCATGAAGGCATCGGTTACGGATTGGTGAAGTTCATTCCTGGCAGCTTCTACTGCTAATCACCATAACACATTGCATATCAAGGATTATTTGATAAAAATCGGAAATTTTTCGCCGGTATTGAAAACGTGGCAAAAATGCCATTAAACAGGCTGTTTCCAGCAGAAAAAGGGGGGGCGAAATCACGCGGAAAAACGGCTATTTATCGATATTCATCCTGTAGATACGGGCGAGGCCCTTTAGCGTAAGATATGGATATATTTCAGGTTTTCTGGCCATATGCGGAACGACGAGGTCGGCAAGCCCGCCTGTGGCGACGGCCCGAAACTTCGCCCCTGACTGGCTTTCCATGCGCATTAAAAGCCCCTCGGCCATCGCCGCATGGCCAAGAATCACCCCGGATTCGAGGCCCTCGGCTGTGTCTTCGCCGATTGGCTTTTTCGGATAGGCAAGGCCGATTCCGGGAAGGCCGGCGGCGGCATTTATCAAGGCTTCATAAGAGGTTATGAGCCCCGGAGAGATCGTCCCGCCCAGAAAATTGCCGTCTGAATCCACCACTGAAACGGTCGTCGCCGTGCCGAAATCGAGCACCGCCACAGGGCCGTTTCCTTCCGAAAAAGCGCCGCTTGCGGCGGCAATCCTGTCCGAACCGAGCGTCTCGGGATTCCTGTATCTTATATTTATCGGGAGCTTGAGCCGCGATGAGACAAGGAGCGGCGAGGGCATTCCGAGCGTCTTCAAAACACCGAAGAAGACGCCGACAAGCGCAGGCGCCACCGAGGAAATCACCGCGCCGTCGATTGCGCCGGGCGGGATTTTATAGGCCTCTGTCTGCGCGCGGACAAAGGCCGAATATTCATCGGGGGTCGCTTTTCTGCGGGACTCGGCCTTAAAGGCGCATTTAATGTCCTCGCCTTCAAAAATCCCGAATGAAATCGTGCTGTTGCCGATGTCTACCGCGAGGAGCATCCGGACCCCCAAGTATTACGCCGTCCTCCTGAAAGATACCAGAAACCCATTGCCATTTCAATATCTTTTTGATTTTCTGCCCCTCTTGTTATAATATTTCGCATGCGCATGAAAATCCTGCCCGCACTGGCCCTTATGCTGTTTTTCATGGCCCTCGCCGCGCCCGCCCCGGCCACGGAGCAGTTCGCCATGAAAACCGGCCTTCCGTGCGCATTCTGCCACGAAAACCCCTCCGGCGGCGGGACGCTCACGGACGCTGGCCGGAGATACGAAACCATGCTCTCAGGCCGGGTCGCGCCATCCACGGCAAATGATACCCTCCGCTTCATTATCGGCTATCTCCACATACTTGCGGGAATAATATGGTTCGGGGCGATATTTTACGTCCATATAATCTTAAAACCCGCGTACGCCGCCAAGGGCCTTCCGAAGGGAGAGCTTATTCTCGGCTGGGCGGGCATCATTGTCGTCGGAGCAACGGGCATACTGCTTACAATATCCGTCATGCCGTCCTTCGGGGCGTTCTTCCATAGCCGCTTCGGTATATTATTGTCGATAAAGATTTTTCTGTATCTGATTATGGCCTCCTCCGCCGCGGTCGTCACATTCGTAATCGGGCCGAGGTTAAGAAAAAGGCTGGCGGCGAAATCGATGCCCGCCGGAACCGGAGAGGACAACGCGGTATTTACGCCGGACACGCTGTCGACGTTCGATGGCAGGGAGGGCCGGAAGGCTTACGCGGCGGTAAGCGGAAACGTATACGACCTCACGCAAAGCCCGCTGTGGAAAAACGGTAAACACGCAAGGCATCTCGCCGGGATGGACCTTTCGGCTGCCATTAAACAGGCCCCGCACGGCCCGGAGAAACTGGAAGCCTTCCCGAAGGCGGGTGTTTTAAATATCCCTCTCCCCTCCGTGGGAGAGGGCGGGGATAGGGGGGAAAAATCACCATCCAACAGACCCAAGGCCGCCTTCTACTTTCTGGCCTATATGAACCTCACCGCAATATTCCTGGTAATAGCGATAATCGCCCTCTGGAGATGGTGGCCGTAGCCCGATTTGACAAACCGAGAACATGAGGTATACTGTAATTAACTGAGTGGGGAAAATAGTAGGAACATATAAAGAAAGGGCGTAAAAACCCCGGAAGATATGAACCGAAAAATTCCCTGCTCAGTTTTTTTGTGTAAAGTAGAGGTCTCCGCTCATTACCTTATCCAACTCCCCGCCGTCATCTTCAATCACAAGGCTCCCGGAGGCGTCTATGTCCATGGCCGTCCCCGTGCGCTCGCCCCACAGCCCCCGGACGGTTACGCGCCTGCCGAGCGTGCAGGAGAGATTGCGCCAGGCGTCGAGAACAATCTCTTTTCTGCCGGAAACGATATTGCCGTAAAGTCCTTCCATCTCAAAGAGGAATCTTTGCAGAAGCCCGGCCCTGTCGGCCCTCTCGCCGCGGGAGAGATAGATTGACGTGGAAATTTTTCGTATCTCTTCCGGGAACATGTCTTCCGTCATGTTCACGTCCACCCCGACGCCCAGCAGAACATGCCGGATGCGCCCGGGCTCCGCATTCATCTCCGTCAGAATCCCCGCGCATTTCTTAAAATCTATCAGCATGTCGTTCGGCCATTTTATCGCGGCGGGGAGTTTATAGAGCGCGCGGACGGACTTCGTCAGAGCGGCGGCGGCGGCGAGCGTAATCATGGGCGCGTCGGCGGGCGGAATATCCGGGCGCAGTATCAGCGTGAAATACAGGTTCACGCCGGGCGGGGATTCCCACTTCCTGCCAAGACGTCCCCTGCCCGCCGTTTGCGATTCGGCGATTACCAGCGTCCCTTCCGGCGCGCCTTCGCCCGCAAGACGCAAAGCCTGCGTGTTCGTGGAGTCCGTGGAATCGAAATGAACGATATGCCGGCCAAGAAACTCCGTCTCAAGGCCCGAAAGAATCTCCCGTTCCGAGACGGAATCGGAGAGTTCCCGGCTGTCGTCAGACATCAATAAACCGCTCTTTATCCTTAACTTTCGGGAACGTCCTGCCGCCGAAGACCTTGAAGACCATGTTCGAGCCGGGGTTTATGAGCCAGGACGGCGTGCTCCTCCAGAGGCGCTTGAAGATGTTGGGATATGTATGGAACTCCCGGAACATCCACCAGTAGCCTTCCTGGAGGTCCTTCACGGAGAGGTTTGCGGGCTGATAAACGACTGTCGATATGTCGTAGTGCTCCCAGTCGTAGTCGAAGATGCGGCCCTCGGCCTTCAGGCGCTCGTGGATGCGCGTGCCGGGAAACGGCGTGACAATCGTCAGGAACGCGGCGTCGAGCTTAACCTTCATCCCGAAGTCTATGAACTTGCGGAACACGTCTATTCCGTCGTGATCGAATCCGAACATGAACGAGCCGTGAATGCTGATGCCCCTGTCGTGGAATTTCTTCACGACGGTCGCGTATTTCTCCACGACGTTATGCCCCTTGTCTATGCCGTCCAAAGATTCCTGGTTCAGCGAGTCGAACCCGACGAAGAGCACCTTGCACCCGGCCTGCTCCATCTTTCGTAGGACTTCGTCGTCGTCCGCGACAGCCGCCGTGCTCTGGGCGTACCAGTTTATCTTGAACGGCGTGACGTCGTCACACATTTTTATCAGGAAATTCCTGTTGGCCACGATGTTGTCGTCGCAGAAAAACACCTCGTTGCCCCTGAACCGGTCCCTGTCCATCGCCTCGATTTCTCTCACCACCTGGGCGTGGGACTTGTGCCGGTATGAGCGCCCGAAGAACTTGGTCACCGTGCAGAACTCGCAGTTGAAAGGACAGCCGCGCGTCGTCTGGATGATGTTCGGCAGGAAAAAACCCTGTTTCCTGTAGAAATCCAGGCGCGGGATTGGGGACTCGGTCTCAAGGTCTATGAGACCGTCGTTCCGGTAGAATTTTTTTACGTTGTCCCGCCCTTTTTCGTAGTCTCTGAGGAGCTCCTGCCAGGTGCGCTCACCCTCGCCTATTATGACGGAATCGAAATGGAGCGCCGCCTCCTCCGGGACCATCGTGGCATGTATGCCGCCCATTACCGTGAACACGCCGCGCTTCCTGAACTCGGCGGATATTTCATAGGCGCGCTTGCTCACAGGCGTCATGCCGGTCATGCCCACGACGTCAACGGGGTCGTCGTAATTTATCGGGCCTTTCTCGTCGTATATTATGCTTACTTCGTGTTCCGGCGGGGTAAGCGCCGCGACCGTGGCAAGGGACAGGGAAGGTATGCCTGATCCCATCTTTCCCCAGAGCGAGGACTTGGGCCACGCCGGCATGATAAGCTTTATTTTCATCGCCGCCTCCAGATTTTTATCATTCAGCGGCAATCATAAATAATTATGAGTTAGTAGTCAAACATATTCACGCCCGCACCGGGAAATTCCAGTCATATCGTGGCCTTGATGCTTATCATCGCGAGGTTGTCCGTGTAATCGTAGATAGTGAAGTTGGACACCCTCTTTGAATGGGTGTAGCCGGCGCTTATGGCGATCCACTTGTTCATGTTGTATGTGAGGTCGATTCCGGCGGCCCATATCCCGTCCCTGCGCCTGCCGGTCTGGGTCCCGACGGTTATGTCCTGGGCGTATCTCGCGTCCGTGTACGAGCCGCGCGGCTTTATCTCTATCTTTGTGACCGGCCTGTAGGAAATCTCAGCCGATCCCATTGTTGCGGTGTAGTAGTCCGAGGTGGCGTCGTCGGACTCGAACGCCTGCCGAAGTCCTGAGAGCCTTATGGCGGTCTTGGCCGTAAACTTGTGGTCCAGGTCTATCTCGAATATCGGGCTTCTGAAGTCCTTCTGGCCGGGATAATCGAAGAGTTTCCACTCGTATCCGCCCTTTATGGTGCCGGTGGATTTCGCCGTCATATCCCATGTCAGGCCGCCTTCGGCAAAGTATTCGTTGCTGTTTAAGGTCTGCGCGATT
>JAKAHE010000126.1 GCA_021815285.1 Nitrospirota bacterium | reverse complement strand
GCGTTCCTTGCTTTCTTTGCGGTTGTTTATCTATTAATGGCCGGCCCGCAGGCTAAGGCAAAGACCGACATTAAAAAGCGCCTTCAGTCAATCGCCATGAGGAAACCCCCGGAAGAGGAGATGCCGACGCTTTTAAAGGACGAGCTTATGAGCCAGATACCCGCCCTGCACCGGTTCCTGCACAACCTGCCTCTCGCGCGGAGACTTGAGCTTCTTATAGAACAGGCCGACGTAAAAATCAGGGTTGGGCCTTTCGCCCTTATGGTACTTGCACTGGGCGCGGCGGGGGCGCTTATGGGCGTGAAAACAGGCAAAAACCCGATTCTCCCGTTTCTGCTCGCGCCCGGCCTGGCCTCTCTTCCGTTTCTGTATCTCTTCAGGAAGCGCGCCGCTCGGTTCAAAAAATTCGCGGATCAGCTCCCGGAGGCGCTGGATATGGCCGCGAGATCGCTCCGTGCGGGCCATTCCTTTACAAGCGCACTTTACGTAATATCGGAGGAAATGGCGGATCCGACAGCCAAGATATTCCGGCTGGCATACGAGGAGCAGGGCTACGGAATACCTCTTCCTGAGGCGTTGGAACACATGACGAGAAGCGTTCAGTCCATCGACTTAAGGTTTTTCATCACGGCGGTGAACGTGCAGAGGGAGACCGGCGGAAACCTGGCCGAGATACTCGAAAAGCTTGCTATGACGATAAGGGACAGATTCAAGGTATTAAGGCAGCTCAGGGTATATACGGCCCAGGGGAGGCTGTCCGGTTATGTCCTTGCCGCCCTGCCTGTATTAATGCTCATTATACTGAGTGTCCTGAATTCGAAATATATAAAACTGCTTTTCGACACGAAATCGGGACTGGCGATGATAATCGGGGCGTTCGCTTTGCAGGTGGCGGGGTTTCTGATTATAAGAAGAATCATAAACATACAAATATAGGTGCGGAAATGACGACTGCGGCAGTTATAACCGTGGCGGTATTTCTTGCCGTCTGCCTGGTTGCGCTGACGGTTTTTCTGCTGTTCTTTTCCAGGCCGGGCGCTGTTGGCGTCAGGCTTCGGGAGATGCAGAAGAAAAAGAAACCGACCGCGCAGAAGAACCCGGGGGCGGAGAGGGCGCTGGAAAAAGCGGTAATTACGGCGGGCGAAAAGGTTCCCATGCCGGAGAAGAGCCGCAGGAAGCTGAGAATGATGCTGGTCAGGGCTGGCTACAGGAAGAATTCATCGCTCCTGGTATTTGCAGGAGTGAAGGTTATTGCCGCAGCCGGAGCCTTTCTGCTCGTCTATCCACTCGCGCTTTCGCACACGCACAAGTTTTTTGCGTCGATGCTGCTGGCAGGGTTGGCGGCTTTCGTGGTCTACCTCGCTCCGAACGTATGGCTTAACGAAAAGATAAAACGTAGGCAAACGGAAATATTTCACGCCCTGCCGGACGTGCTCGACCTCCTCACGGTTTGCGTTGAGGCGGGGCTTGGCCTGGATGCCGCAATAGTCCGAATAGTCGAGGAGTTCCGGGGGAATGTGCTGGCGCAGGAATTCAGGATCGCGAGCACGGAGGTAAGGGCCGGGAAGCCACGGATGGACGCGCTTCGGGATATGGGAGAACGCACCGGTGTTGAAGACATAAGGTCGCTCGCGGCGCTACTGGTGCAGACGGAGAAATTCGGCGCGAGCCTCGCCCGCTCGCTTCGGGTGCATTCGGATTCTCTCAGGACAAAGCGCCGGCAGATTGCCGAGGAGGCCGCCGCAAAGACGACCATAAAGATGGTCTTCCCGCTCGCATTCTGCATATTCCCGGCGCTCATGGTGATTATCATTGGTCCGGCCATGATACAGATATACGACATGTTCTTCAAGGTGATAAAAAAATGAAGAGATTCTTGTGGTGTCGGCAATCCGAGGCCTGCGCGCGGGTCGGCCCTTACAATTTCTGTATAATCCCGCCGCCTATGACCGTATCGCCGTGATAGAACACGGCGGACTGGCCCGGCACGGCTCCGGCGCTCGGCTCGTCGAATATCACGCGCACGCCGTTCAATGTCGGCAGGTCGTTCCCTGCCGGTCCGATGTAACTCAACCCGGCGCCGTCAGCCGCCGGTCCTATGCGGCTCGAACCGCCCGGCTGCCGGTCGACCGGCTCCGGGAGCAGTGTGCATTTTACGGGCCGTGAGCGGTATCGGAGCCGGACTTCACAGTTCAGGGGGCCGTTTATGCCGTCCGAGAATATCCAGTTTACATCACTGGCCATGCACTCGTCCCGCAACAGGTCGGCTTGGCTCCCGAGCGTAATCCTGTTCGTCTTTGCGTCCCGGTTTACGACATAGCTTCTGCCGCCCGGCGAGGAGTAATTAAGCCCGCGCCTCTGGCCCTCGGTATAAAAAGCGATGCCCCTGTGCCGTCCGACGACATTGCCTGCAATGTCCACGAAGTCGCCTTCCTTTACGGCCTGCGGCCTTTCGGATTCTATAACCCCGCGGTAGTCGTTGTCCGGGACGAAGCATACCTCCTGGCTCTCCTCCCGGTCCGCCGGCGGAAGGCCCATCCTGCGCGCAGTCTCTACTACCTCGCTTTTTAGCATACCCCCAAGCGGGAAGACCGAGTGCGCAAGCTGATACTGGCTCAGGCGGTACAGGAAATAGCTCTGATCTTTCCCGGAATCTCTTCCGGCCCGCAGGAGGTATCTGCCGGTTTTGCCGTCAAGCGTGACCTGCGCGTAATGCCCCGTCGCAAGCCTTTCCGCCCGCAGGAGGTCCACGAGCTTCATGAGCGCGCCGAACTTTATCGCCCTGTTGCACCTTACGCAGGGGTTCGGGGTCAGGCCCCGGCAGTAGCTGTCCAGGAAGTAATCGATGATTTCTTTTTTGAAGATTTCGCGGAGGTCAAGGACTTTGTGTTTTATGCCAAGGATGGCGCATACCTCTTTTGCGGAATCTATTGCGGGGCCGGAATCCGCATCCTCACCCCAGAGTCGCATGGTTACGCCGATTACGTCCTCGCCTTTGTCTTTGAGGAGCGCGGCAGCTACGGAGCTGTCCACGCCGCCGCTCATGGCGACGGCAATCTTTCGCCTCATGCCGGTCGACCGGCCTCGGACAGTCCTTCCTTCGCCGTTCCGAGTATAGCCGCGGCCTTCGCCTCGTTCATTTCGCACTTGCCGTTGAACGAGAAACCTTCCTCCACCTTGAGCTTCGGCGTATCCACGTTTCCGTCCAGCCTGCCGGGGGCGATGAAGTGCGCGGCTCGGGCGGCCTTCACGTTTCCGGTAATTCGGCCCGAAGAGATGAGCGTCCCGACGTTAATCTCTCCCATCACCTCCGCAGATTCGCCGATTATCAGCGTGTCCTTCGTGTATATCTCGCCCTCCAGCCTGCCGTCGATGCGTATGGTTCCCTCGAAGTTCAATGTCCCCTTGAAGTCCGTCCCCTTCCCCAGGAACGCGACCATCTCCTCCACCTGCGGGTGCCCGTTCGCTTTTTTGAACATAAGCCCTCCTTTTTCACCCTCTTAAAAACTCCAGCAGCCGATCAAGCTCGGCGTCGGAATAGAACTCGATATTTATGCTCCCGCGCCTGCCCTTGCGATGGATACGAACCTTTGTGCCGAGGCGTTTCTTAAGCTCGTCTTCGAGCATCGTCATCTGCGCCGAGGTGCTATTAGCACCTTTTATCCTGGCTAACCGTCCCGGCGCTTTCAGCCTCTTAGCAACATTCTCCGCCTCGCGCACGGAAAGCCCGCGCGATATTATCTCGCGTCTTAGGGCCATCTGCTTTCCCGCCCCGTCGAGCGAGAGAATCGCCTTTGCGTGTCCCATGTTGAGCGACCCTTCGGCAAGGTCTCTCTTCACGTCCGTCGGGAGCGTGAGGAGCCTCAGGAAGTTCGCCACGGTAGAGCGCTCCTTGCCCACGCGGGCGGATAAATCCTCCTGCGTGAGCCTGAACTCGTTCATCAGCCGGTCGAAAGCCTCGGCGGTCTCGATGGGATTTAAGTCTTCCCTCTGGATGTTCTCGACAAGCGCCATCTCAAGGACTTCGGCGGGGGATACGTCCTTCACGATTGCAGGGATCTTCGCAAGGCCTGCAAGGGACGCGGCGCGGAAACGGCGTTCGCCCGCAATCAGCTGATAGCCGCCCTCCAGGCGTTTCCGGAGGATTACCGGCTGGATTACCCCGACGGATTTTATGGACTCGGCAAGGGACGCGATTGCGTCGTCCCTGAAGTTCTTCCTGGGCTGGTATTCGCTTGCCGATATGCGGATAAGCTCCACTTCGACCGGCGCCGGCAGACCGGCCTCAAGCAGACCTGAGCCGTCCCCCCCTGCTTTTGTCGGGATGAGCGCATTAAGCCCCCTGCCGAGAGCCGTCTTAGACATGGGAGAGCACCTCCTTTGCAAGCGAGAGGTAGCTCTGCGCGCCGCGCGAGCGGATGTCGTACATGATAATCGGCTTGCCGAAGCTCGGCGCTTCGGAGAGGCTTACATTCCTTGGTATCATCGTCTGGTATACCTTCTCTTTGAAATGCTCCCGGACTTCGGCTTCCACCTGCCGGGAGAGATTGTTCCTGGCGTCGTGCATGGTCAGGAGAATCCCCTCCACTTCAAGGCCCGGGTTCAGGGCCTCGCGCACGAGCTGAAGCGTCTTTAAAAGCTGGGAAAGCCCCTCAAGCGCGTAGTATTCGCACTGCACCGGTATCAATACCGAGTCCGCCGCCGCGAGCGCGTTTACGGTAAGAAGCCCCAGCGCCGGCGGGCAGTCAATCACGATATAGTCGTAATCTTCGAGAACGGGCGAAAGCGCGTCCTTCAGGATTGTCTCCCGGCCCGGTTTTCCGGCAAGCTCCACCTCCGAGCCGAAGAGATCCACGGATGACGGCGCGAGGGACAGGCGCGGAAGCGGCGCGGGAATGATTATATCCTTTAGCGCCGTGCCGTCCGAGAAGAGGTCGTAGAGGCTTTTCACGATTGCATCCCTCTCCACGCCGATGCCGGAGGTGGAATTGCCCTGCGGGTCCGCGTCCACAAGGAGCGCCTTCTTTTCCGCCGCCGCAAGCGACGCGGACGTGTTTACCGCCGTTGTGGTCTTGCCCACCCCGCCCTTCTGGTTGGCCACGGCGATGACCTTTGCCCTCATGTTTACCTCTAACTATTTGATTATGAAGGGAATTATTGTTATATGAACCGGCGTTTCACCGGGAGGATTACGGCATTTTACAGGCTGGAAGGGTCGATGTCAAGGATTATCGATGGCACGTTGGCACGTGGTTCGTCATGCTGCATGGGTTTCGCCGAACCACGGGCCAAAATTGTTCCACGTGGAACAATTACTTTTTCTGTAATAATATCAGCCTCCTTCGGATGTCCGAAAACGGAAGCGTTATCTCTTCCTCGCGCGCGATTTCCCAGCCGGGAAGATTGCGGTTCAGGGCCTCCGCATCCTGGAGGCTCAGGCTCTGCGCGACGCAACCGCCGCCGGTAGGCCGGCCTCTATCCTTCAGTATCGGCGCTGCAAGTTTCAGGAGTTCACCGAGTGACTTGAAAGCGCGGGAGAACGCCATATCGAACGACGGGTTTTTTAATCCCTCGACCCGCGCCTCCATAACCCTTGCGCCGGATAGCCCGAGCGTCCTGATTACGTGCCGCAGGAACGCCGCTTTTTTGCGGGCGGGTTCGACAAGCGCAATGTCCATCTCCGGCAGGACGATTTTCAGAGCCAGCCCAGGGAAGCCCGCGCCGCTGCCGATGTCGCACGCGGTAAAACGTCCAAAAGTCAGGCCGACCGGGGCCGTCCTGGACGAATCGGAGCCTGATGTCTCCGGTATGCATGCGCCCGATGCCTGTGAGCCGCGCCTGGCCAATACGTCCAGCCCCGCATCATGGTCCCGACCCGCTTTTTGGAATTTTTGAGCTGCCTGCCCGGTATCAGTCCTCGACACGGGCGCGGGCCGGGGCGGGGCCATCCGTGCGGCATGTCCATGCGCTTTCGCAGGTGGCGGGCCTTGCCCAAAGTCCGGCAGTATTCGCAGGAGCGCGAGCGAGTCCAGGAAGTGCTTTATTATTATCTCATCCGGCTCCGTGATGGCCGTAAGGTTTACCTTCGCGTTCCACTTGAGAGAT
>JAKAHE010000125.1 GCA_021815285.1 Nitrospirota bacterium | reverse complement strand
CGGTCCGCTCCGTCTCGCGGCGGCCCGCGAGGCTTACGACCTCAGTAAACGGAGTCGTCGAAATAAGAAGTATCATGGCGGAGGCGGCGGTAATAGCCTTAAGAACAATTGTTACCGGCAATATCCAGCCGCCTGACGTTAGGCTCAGGGCGTAAAGGATTGTAAACGCCGCCGGCAGAAGCGATATTGCGATTACATACCTTACGGGAATCATTGATAACCTGACGGTTATAAGCACGGAAAGATACAGGCAGGCCAGAAGGCCCAGGTCCTGCGTGATTATTACGGAGGCTATTACCATTGACGTGGCGAGGATTTTTGAGACAGGCGACGACCTGTGTACGACGCTTTTGCCGGAAGCGGCCCAGTAATCTATCCGAGTGATGTCCAAATGCCTGTCCTATGAGATGATTTCAGGCTTGACCTTGCTGATGAATTTTACCGCGACACCCGTAATCAGCGCTTCTACAACCCAGCCTATCGGACCGAGGCCCAAAGCGGCAATCGCAAAGAATTCAAAATTAAATCCGGTATTTATCTTGAGTATCCCGCCAAGCGCCTTTGCAGGATGGGTCTCGATAATGTCCCGGATCTCGCTCGACGACGGCAGGCTGAAATTTATATTTGCAAGATAGACTATGAGGAGCATAAGACAAGTGGACATGAAGAGCGTAATAACCGTCGCGGCGGCGGCGGATACGCCGGGCTTTGCCATTTTCCTGAATATGGAAAACAAAAGGTAGCCCATAACCCCCTCGAACCCTATGACAATCGTATTCAGGCCGACGGTCGTAACGCCGCCGTGCCCAACCAGCGAGAGAATAAAGTTTACTATGAACGCTGCCACGATGGCCAGCCATGGGCCGACGATTATGCCGGTTATTACCGACAGATTGACGTGATAGGCTATCGGGGCCATCTCCAGGCTCATCCCGACGAGCATCATCGCGGACATCATGCCGAGGAGCGGCACCTTCTTTTTCAAGTCAACCTTGCGCACCATGAAAAGCGATATGGCGACAGCCATCGCCGCTATGATATAGCCTGTCAGCCAGAACCATACCGGCAGGACTCCGTCCGGTATGTGCAGGTGAGACATTACGACCTCCCTTTGAAGAAGTGAAACTCGGCGTCGAAAAGTATGGAGATGAACCAGCTTACAAGGCTTATTACAATCGCGCCCCAGAAGGCGGGCCAGAAACCCGTAATCTCAAACCCGGCCACGGCCCATGAGACAAGCTTCAGCATCAGTGCATTTATAACGAGCGTAAAAAGCCCGAGCGTAAGGATATTGAGCGGCAAGGTAAGTATTATCAGAACGGGCCTTATGAATGCGTTGATAATCCCCAGAAGCGCTGCGGCTATCACGCCTGACCAGAAATCGAGGATATGGATGCCGGATACCAGATAGCCGGCTGCGAATACCGCGAGCGAGTTTATAAGCCATTTTATAAGCAGCCTGGGTATCATTTTTATTCGGCGGATTTCTTTTCCACCTTCGCCATCAGGAAATATGAAAAAACCAGTATCAGGACTATGGCGGTGCAGATGCCAAGCTCCGAGAGACGGTAATAGTCGGATTGCCTGTCCATTGACATCTGCGCCTCAAGCATCAGTATCCGCCGCAGGCTCGAAATAATGCCGATTCCAAGGAAAGGCTTAAGCGAAAACTCCTGGCGCTTCAGATACCTGATAACCGTCCAGAAAAGCTCCATTATAATCAGGACAAACAGGATGTCGTTTATAATCAGGAGTATCGAAGATACGTTAATCGCGGCGAAATCCATCGCCGTAAATATAAGCATGAAAATCGCGGAAAAGAGAAGCGCGAGCGCCACGAAAACATGCACCGCGTCATCCGCGTATATCAATAACTTCCGTATACTGCATATAAGTTTCGGGCTCCCGTGCCCTTTTTCGGATTCCTTGGCCATCCGTCCCTCCGTGCGTAAGACTTCCGTGAATCAGAAAATATAGCACGGGAATATATCCGTGACAATAAAAATAATACCAGAGGTGCGGGCTCACGGCAAGGTATAGCGGCAAAATAGCGGCATGTTTTCTTGACTAACGCATTAAATTAAAATATCATTGAACAGATCACAGGTATTGAACAATCCCGAGAGGCACGAAATGTACGAACTGATGATAGAGACAAAATTCGCCGCCGCGCACCAGCTCAGGAATTACGGCGGCAGGTGCGAGAGGCTCCACGGCCACAACTGGAAGGTGGTGGTCTGCGCGGTAGCGGAGAACCTGAACGAAATAGGCCTGGCTATGGACTTCAAGGAGCTGAAGGACAATACTAACGAACTGCTCGCCACGGTCGAACACGCCTTCCTCAATGAGGTATTCCCTTTTACCGAGATTAACCCATCCTCGGAAAACATCGCAAAATGGATATACGACGGCCTGTCGAAAAAAATCAATACTGAGAACGTCCAGATATCAATGGTAACCGTCTGGGAATCCGACACCGCCTCCGCAAGTTATTATGAATGAGATAAAACAAAACGAGGAAATCATACTTGAGGCTTCGGATGACGCCGCAAAGATACTGAGCGAAAAAGGCGTAAAAAGCTTCGACGTCTACGCCAGATATAGCTCCTCCGTGAGCGCCGAGGCCAAAGAGCAGAAGCTGGACGCCTTTGAGCAGGCACAGACCTGGGGCGCGGGCATCAGGGCGCTCCTGCCGGACGGGCGCATCGGTTTCGCCTTTGCCGCCGGGTCGATTGACGCGGTGCGCGAAGCGGCTTCAATGGCTGTCCAGAACGCTCGCAATTCCGAGCCGGACGACTCGAACAACATACCCCGCCCATCCGGCGAGGCGTTCCCGGATATAGTGGAATACGACGAAGCGGCGGCAAAAGTCTCTTCGGATTACGCGGTTTCCCGCGCTATAGAGCTTGAAAAAGCGGCAACGTCTTACGACCCCAGGATAACGAAGGTGCGCAAGGCGTCCGTATCCATTACATCGTCTTCGTGGGCGATCGTAAGTTCCGAAGGCCTGAGGGCCAGCTCGCGCGGCACATGGCTGTCCTGCGGGATAATGGCCGTCGCAGAAGAAGATGGCGACTCACAGATGGGCTACGGGTTCGATTATTCCAGGCGGCTCTCCGGAATAGACTATCAGGCAGCGGGGACGGAGGCCGGAGAAAAAGCCGTAAGCCTCCTGAAGGCCGGAAAGACCCCGACTGGGAAATTCCCAGTGATACTCGAGAACCTGGTAGCCTCGGAGTTTCTCGGGACGCTTGCATCGTCGTTTTCGGGCGAATCTCTCGTGAAAGGGCGCTCGCTCCTGGCCGGTAAGACGGGGGAAAAAATATTCTCGGATGCCATCAGCATAATCGACGACGGCACGCTCCCCGGGGGCCTTTCTACGCGCCCGTTCGACGACGAGGGCATCACATCGCGCAGAAATATACTGGTGCGGGACGGCATTTTCGAGGGCTTTCTTCATAATGCCTACACAGCAAAGAGAACGGGCGGCGTCTCTACAGGCAGCGCCGTAAGAGGCGGTTTCCGCTCCGCGCCCGGAGTCGGCCCGACAAACCTTTACATCGAAAAAGGAATTTTCGGCAGCGACGAGCTTATAAGCCGGGTAGATAAGGGACTTCTGGTGCGCGAAGTCCTGGGAATGCACACGGCAAACCCAATATCCGGAGATTTTTCTGTCGGCATCGCAGGGCTCTGGATAGAAAACGGCAAGGTCGCCTATCCCGTGCGTGAAGGCGCGATTGCCGGAAACCTGATTTCCATTTTTTCAGGAATCGACGCGGTGGGAAGCGACCTGCGCTTCGCCGGAAGGCTCGGCGCGCCGTCACTTCTGCTAAAGCCCATCTCCGTCAGCGGGAGCTGAAACCCGTCGTCCCGAGCGAAGCCGAGGGACCCACAGTTGAAGTTAAATGTAGATTCCTACGCTTCGGTCGGAATGACAGTCAGTTCAGCCTGCTATAAATTTCTTCGTCCGTCGCCACCACCTGCGCCTTGCCGTCCATGAACGCCGCCCAGACGCGCTCCCTGCGGAAGCAGAGCGTGATTATAGAACCGAACATTACGATGCACGAGGCTATAAGAGCCAGTAGCGCGCTCGGGTCCCGGTTGATGTCGAAGGCGCTGTATGAGAGCATGTCGAGGTCGGCAAACCTGACGTCCACGTCAGAGTTGTGAAACGTGTCGTTGTCCGGCATCTTGAGGAATATCCAGCCGGAGGACTCCCGTTTTCCGTTCTTCAGCAGGGTTATCATCGCCGCAGGGTTCGCAAAATCGTCAGACTGCGAATATGGCGCCCCGTTCTGATCTACGGCGAAGTCGCTTATGAAACCGTCCACCCGAATCCTGTAGGGCGTTCCGGGGATTTCCGCGTAACCCGCAGTTTTCGGTATTTTCAGGTATCCGCCGGTATTGCCGGATTTTACGGACGCCCTTATTATTATGCCGTTTAAATCCTGCCCGAAATCACGCTGATATATCGCCCCGCCGCGCACGAACATCGGCCTGTTCGCACCCGCGACTGCGTGTTTTATAACGCTTCCGTCGGCCCTCAGCGCGGTAAGTTCGCTCCCGTAGCCCTTAAGACTTCCGTCCCGCCTGAAGTCCACCCGCACCTTGTCCAGCCTGAGGTAATAATTGCCCTCCGGTGCTTTTATTGTCTCTCCCTCGTTTATTCTTATCCCGCCGTGCCTGTAGCCGGACATCGCGCTTATGAGGTGCGCCACAAGCACCAGCAGGACGCCTATATGCACGACGTACGGGATAAACGGCAGCCACCGGTTCTTCTCGGCAAAGAGGAGGCTGTCCTTTGCGAATACCTTGTAGCCGCTACTTTCAAGCCTCGCAGAAAGCTCCGCCTGCGGGAGTTCGATTAAGACCCCTTTTTCTCCGCCGGCTTCCATTTCGCGCAGGTTCGAAAGCGGTTCTCTGTATTTTCTTACGACCTTCGGCAGGCGGTCAATCGTGCAGACGGAGGTGTTTATACCGAAGAGCAGGACAAGGAATATAAGCAGGAACAGCCACCAGGACAAGGAAAAATTGCCAAGGCCTATTGAAAACAGAAAGGGGAAAAATATATTCATATCCATGTCCCCGAAAATCCGGGGATGGAAGTAAATCACGAACGAGCCGTACATGGCGACTGCGGTTATCGCCAGAACGAGATATACGGTCAGTTTCAGAGAGTTGAAGAAATCCCAGAGAGTCCTCAAAAGTTCGACCTCTTAACCTCCGCCCGATGAATCGGGCAGCTACATATTTTAAAGCTGGTGTGTGTTCTTCATGAAAATGCCGACGCCGATATACGTGAACATGGTAATGGCGAAACCGAGTATCGAGAGCCACGCGACTCCCCTGCCCCGGAGTCTCTTTACGTAATAGGCGTGCAGGAACCCGGCGTAGAATATCCAGATAAGGAACGACCACAGCTCCTTTACCTTCCAAAGCCACCACGTCCCCCAGGCGAGATACGCCCAGATGCCGCCCACGACCATCGATATTGTGAACAGTACATAGCCGTAATAGGCCGTGCGGAAGACGAGTTCCTCGAGTTGCCTCCCGGCATCCGCCTTCGAGACGAGATACAGCGTCGCGCACGAAAAAGATGCCCCGAAGAAGCCGTAGCCCACGAAGGCCGAGCCGACATGCGTCGTGAACATCCATGTATCGAGCGCGGGATACATCGGAGTAATCCGGCTTGGGGAGACGCTTACCATGAACATGACCAGCGCGGCCAGGGGCATGAGGAAATACCCGGTGCGGGATTCCCCGTAGCGTATCCTGACGTACCAGTATACGAAGCCTATCGACCACGCGAACGAGGCGAGCGACTCGTACCTGTTGGCCATAGGGGCATGGCCGGATTCAATGGTGCGGACGGCGAGCGAGACGGTTATGGCCGCAAAATATAAAAACGCCAATGCCTCTGCGGCTATGAGCAGGGGCTTTTTTGAAACGGCAAGCCTGAGCAGGAATACAAGGCCTGCGCCCACGGAAAGCCAGAGGGCCGCAACACGCGCGACCGACTCGGCGCTATGCAATTTTACTGATGCCTTTCGGGTGCGGGCTGCTGGGGTATGAACGAGTAGTTCTCAAGTTCATCATGATATTTCCTGCGCCAT
>JAKAHE010000124.1 GCA_021815285.1 Nitrospirota bacterium | reverse complement strand
AATTCAGGTTCTTCACGTAGTAATGACAGTATTCCAGGGCGTCGAACACCTCCGGGCGGCTGTCGAGCAGTATGCCCGAAGCCGTCGGCATAGGGAAATACGGATGCGCGGCTATTACCAGGTTGTCTTCCCGTTTCGCAGCCTCGATGTCGTTTAACGTGCGGTAATCGCTTATTTCTCCAGGGAAATTTATCAGGAGGACGTGCCGCCGCCTGACGGTGCGTTCGACCCCTCGTATGAATATTACGCCTCTCTCCCTGGCGTAATCCCGAAGCCGCTCCGACCATGTGAAACGATTATGATTCGTAATGGCTATGGCGTCGAAACCCCTGTCCGCCATCATGTCGATTATTTTGCAGGCGTCGTTTCTTAAAAAATCGTGCGGGTCTTCCTTGGAGTGAATATGGAAATCTATCTTAAGCTCTTTCAATTTTATCCCCTTCTTGCCTCCCGGGAGATGATAGCTTCAATGGCTTTGGCGCGGCAAGAAAATAATAATTAATTTTATTTAATTTCTATCCCTATGAAATTACTGGAAAACATAACACTTGACCAGTCTATTAAAAGCCGTTATACTTATGCCCATGTCCCGGTAGTAACACGTTCTTTGAAAGAAACACGGATATTATACTCCCTATAGACCCCGGAATCAACCTCCGGGCGTTCCATTTTACAAACAAAAAGCAATACGAAATCTCCGGCACATAGTCGAAAAGCGGATTTTCGGCATCTCAGGACGGCAGGTTTTACCCTTGCGGCCCCTGTCCCTCTGCGTTGACGAAAATCCCGATTTTATGAAAGGAGGCGGCGATGAAGTATCAGGCTTTTTTTATGTCGGTGCTGGCATTTGCTTCCCTTGCCGCTACCGCGCACGCCGAAAGCAGGATTTCCAATCTCCTCGACGCTACACAAAGGGATTATGAGGCTATAAAGGTGGATATGCGCGGCGCCAACGACGGCGCCTCGGCAATTGACGCGCGGAAGCTGAAGGTGGCGGCTGGCAGGATTACGGCAAGGCGGGCAGCCATAGACAACCTGCGCAGACTGGGCCTTAAGGTCCTTCCGAGGGACCAGAGGGGGCTTTTCAGGCTCCTTGTCCAGAACCTCGACCAGATCAACCTTGCGCTCCTGGCGTTGATAGGTAACTCCAGAGGCCCGGCTTATGGGATGAACCATCCTGTTGGGACGGTGAGCTGGCAGAAGGGCATCGGCATGATGCTCGATGAGACCCGGCGGTGCCTTTACATGGTCGGCAAGGTATCCGGGCCTTTTGTAATGAAAGCGCCTCTTGCACCTGCGCAAGCGCACTAATTTTACCTTGACGTCTTCTGCGGGAATTTCGCAGCAGGCTTGCGGGCCGGGGCGGCGGGTTCCCTGCGCGGGATTGTTATACCCTGGCGGGCAAGTTCGCGCCGTATCTCCTCGCGTCGCCGGGCGCGCTCGCGCGGGGGAAGGGATTTGAGCGCCTGGAGCTGGGAGCGTATTTTCGCCTGTTTTTCAGGCGGCAGGGCGTTGAACTTCGCTATGCCGTCTCTGTAAGCCTGCCTCTCCTGCGGAGTCATCTCCCGCCAGCGCTCCACCTTGCCCATTACCTTCGCGCGTTCTTCCGGCGGGAGGGCCTTCATTTTTTTATATTTGTCCCGGAGTTCCTGTCTCCTGGCGGACGGGAGCGAGTTAAAGAGGCGGTACGCCCTCCTTAAGCGTTTGCGCCGCGCCGGCGACATTGTCCTCCATATCTCGTAGTTTTCAAGAAGGTCCTGCTGCTCACGCGGGGAAAGGGATTCCCATCGGTCTTTCAATGCCTTTTTCTTGAGACGGGTACTGACCGCATGAGCCGGATGCGCGTAATGCCGGCTTTGCTTGAACGTTTCGTTGGGATTCTGTTGCGGGGCAACGGCCTTAACGAAGGCCGGGAATGAAATAATCAGACCTATAAACAATGCCGAAGCTGCGACTTTTTTTATAAACATCTTCTTCCCGGGGCCGCTCTGGCCGGACTCCACTCAGGGCGCATAGCGTTTGCGCACGCAACTTGCGCCCCGGCCAATGTTTTTAACCGCCATTGCTGGCGTCGGCAATCTCCGGCCGTCCGCCGTCCGCGCTGATTCCCGCCTTGACCGGCCCTTTTTCGGCTACTCTCGCCCTGATTCCTGGCCGCGATTCCCTTATAGGTCCGAGCTCGTCCAGGCCGCTCTGGTCTATCTGGTGTATTACGTCCAGGTCGTCTATTACGTCAAAGTTGTTAAGGACTTCCCAGTCGGCCTGTGCAGGGGTCTTGACCACCTGCGCCTGTTGCGGCTGCCTGGTATTCAACCCCGGGAGATATACAGCCATTAACACGGCGACTAACGCCACGGCGGCGGTGATATAGACAGGGATAAGTCTCCTGAAAGCGGACGGCCTGCGGAAAAGCCTTCGCATCACACCCCTGGCGGCGGAATAGCTCTCGCCGGAAGTCGGGTTCTGGGGCCCCGGAATATTGGAGAGCGTAAAGGAGATGTCGTCGAGCTCTTTCCGGCATGAGGCGCAGGAAAGGACATGCGCGGCGACCTCCGAGGTCTGCTCTCTTGAGAGTTCCCCGTAGTGGTAAAGAATCAGCTTTTCGCTGAAATCACATGAAGTCCTGTCATACATAACGATACCCTTTCATACCCTTTTTCAAGGTCTCGACCGCCCTGAAGAGGTGCGCCTTGACGGCGCCTTCGCTAATTCTCAAAGCCGCCGCTATTTCCGTAAGCTTCAGGTCTTCCTCGTGCTTCATAAGGAATACTACCCTCTGCCTCGGGGGCAGCGACAAAAGCGCCTTCTTGAGAGCCGCCCTGAGCTCCTTCTGCTCCAGGGGCATGTCCGGGTTTATCGAGCGGGAGCAATCAGGCGCCTGATCGACCGCGTCATGCCCGTCCTCCTCTTCCTCGGGAGCGGCAAAAAAGAAAATCTTTTTAATAAACGTCCTCTTGCGGAGAAAATCCAGACAGACGTTCGACAGTATCCTGATGAACCAGGTGTAAAACGACGAGCAGCCCTTGAATGAATCCAGCGCCTTGTAAGCCTTTATGAAGGCGTCCTGGGCAAGGTCCTGAGCGTCGTCCGCGTTCCCTGTCATCTGCCTGGCAAATGCAAGCGCCCTCGGCATGTACATTTTAACCAGCGTGCCGAAAGCCTCCGGGTCTCCTTTCCTCGAAGCCTCGACCAGTTCCTGCTCGTTCGAGACCATTCCGGCCTGGACAGGCTCCCTTACACGGCGCAGGCCAAAACCCTCCGGGCGCATACTGGCCGCCGCCCCGGTTATTTTCCCCTCATCAAACGGCGCGGCGATAAACCCGTCCTCTCCCGCAGTCCCGCCGGCACGCGAAAAATCGGGCGTACCGCCTGTCCCCTCCGCCAGCCTGCCAGACATCCCGCCGGCAGGCCTGGACGCAACACTGGCCGATTGACCAGCCGCTGTCTCTTCCAGCATATGTTTTCCTTCTAAAAACAGCCGCGCCTGTTAAACCATGTCCCTCAGCCGTAAAAACCCCGGCCCCCTTTTACACGCCTATTATACTTCTTCCGGGTCTTTACTTCAAGGAAACATGTCGCCGGGACTTGTCAGTTAGACGTATGAAAGGCTGAGAAGGTTTACAACGGCGGCCAACCAGAGGCTTTAAGGTGCCGCTTGAAGGAACTGCCGGACCTGTGCCGACCATGAAGCTGATACAAATGTTACGCCGTGAGATGTCGCGCGGAGAGACCTGAGTTACTTCTTATGAGCGGAAGTTTACTGGAAGGCTGGCTGGTAAATCAATGAAAGCGGCTTTATTGACCGGCTTTCTCTTCGCCCTACATTCGGGCCGGTGGGCCGGGGGCCGGGACTGCCTTTTTCATGGAAGCCCCGGCCTTTGTCAGTATCAACTGTGGCCGACCGCGCTTTCCCGGAGATCTTGCGCGCTGGGAAGATCTCCGAAAAAGGACTTACTTCTTCTCTTCCTTCTTGGCTTTCTTGGCCTTTTTCTCTGCCTTCTTGCCCTTCTTTGCTGCCTTCTTGGCTTTTTTGGCTTTCTTGACAGCCTTCTTGCCCTTCTTTGCAACCTTCCTCTTGGCCTTTTTCGCCTTTTTGACGGCTTTCTTGGCGGCTTTCTTGCCCTTTTTCGCCTTCTTGGCTTTCTTTACTTCCTTCTTCGCCGGGGCTTTTTCAGTGGCGGCAGGGGCGGCATTCTCCTGCGCGAAAGCCATGGACAACGGGGCGGCCAAAAGCATGGCCATCATCAGTGCTGCGAGAATCTTCTTCATTCTTCTTTCCTCCCGGCCCGGTGGGCCAATAAAAAAATGGGTTTGAATCCCAGCGCGAGTGTTAGACGGCCAGTCCATATAAAGGTTTACAAGAAAATTCATTTAATCAATATAATGCCTATGTCCATAACGTTCGTGCCGGTAGGCCCGGGCGAGAATAGTCCCCCGGCTTTTTTGAAGAAGCTGTTAGAGTCGTTGTTTTTCAAATAAATTCCAGCGGTTATACCATTATCAGAGGCGCCTTTTATAGTCCCTCCGTCCACGAACGCGCCGGCGGCGTCCGTAAGGCCGTCGATGCCGTCCGTGCCTGCGAAAAGGGCCGACACCCGCCTGTCCCCCTGTATTTCCAGGGCGAAGGCAAGCGCCGTCTCCTGGTTCCTGCCGCCTATGCCGTCTCCCCGGACGGTTACGGTCGTCTCACCACCCGCGATGAGACATGCCGGGGTGGGCCGTCTTGCCCTTTTGTGCCCGAACGCCTCCTGCGCAAGCCGTTTTGCCGCGTCAGCCGCCTCCCCGGCAAGCGGGGTGTCGAGGATATATGGCCTGTAGCCAAGGTATGCAGCCGTCTCCGATGCCTTGACGAGGGCGGTAGCATTGGAGGCGGCTATAAAATTCGTAATTTTCCCGAAAATCCCGTCCCCGGGCTTAGGGGTCTCAGGTATCAGTCCGGACGCGCCTTTTTGCAGGTGTTCCTGGACGGGCGGCGGAATTTTCTCGTATACTCCCCGTATCTTCAATATTTCGATGGCCTGGAGGTAGGTCGTCTCATCCGGCGAGGTGGGGCCGGAGGCTATAACGCCCGTATCGTCGCCCACGACGTCAGAGATTATGATACTCACCGTCCTGCCCGGAAATATGGCCTCGGCAAGCCTGCCGCCCTTGACGGCGGAGAGGTGTTTTCTGACACAGTTGATTTCGCCTATGTCCGCGCCGGACATGAGCAGTAGCCTCGTTACTTCCTGCTTATCCTTAAGGCTTATCCCCTCCGCCGGAAGGACCATGAGAGAGGATGCGCCGCCGGAGAGAAGACACAGGACAAGGTCGCCCTCAGAGGCCCTTTTTGCCAGTTCCATTATGCGTCCCGCCGCAAGTATGCCCCTGCCGTCCGGGAGGGGATGGGACGCCTCGAAGCCTTTAATCCGCGAGAGAGCCTTGCCGCCGCCGTCTCTTGTTACGAAGACCCCTTCCCTGACGAGGTCTCCCATGATGTCTTCAGCCGCCTTGGCCATGCCGTAAGCGGCCTTCCCGGCGGCGATTACGTAAATATTATTAATTCCGGAAAGCGGATAGCGGGAATTGTTTATTAAGAGTGCGGACGGCAGACCGGCTGCCGGTCGACCGGCTTCGGCTTCGAGGGCAAGGTTTTTCTTTACGCAGGAATAGGCGTCTGCGGCGGAGACTGCGGCCCGGTATATCCGGGTGAGAAGTTCCTTTGTTTCCCGGTCCATTTGGGCTCACTCTATGGGATTCGCCAGGGCATCTCTAATGGCTCGCTCTCTATGCGGCAAAAACTCGGCTTTCGCCTCAAACAGGTTTGCCGCATGGCCGCTCGTTTCGCCAAGAGCTGCCGATGGCTCGTCCCGAATTACGTTCGCTCCAAATGTCCCGTCCGTCTCATTTCCCGGCCCTGGCCCTCATCTCGCGGACGGAATTTATGCGCCCGATCACGGCCTCCCTGGCCGTGCCGCCGATGTGTTTTCTCGCTCCGACGGAATTTTCAACCTTCAGGGCTTGAAGGGCGCTCTCGTCGGCTCCGGAATAAAGCTCTCTTAGCTCATCAAGGCTAACCTCGTCCATCCCGCGCCCGGATTCGGCAAGCTTCCGAACCAGCTTTCCTACTATTTCGTGCGCGCTCCGAAACGGCACCCCGCGCGTGGCCAGCCAGTCCGCGAGGTCGGTCGCCGTGGAATAGCTCTCGCCCTCCGCCGCG
>JAKAHE010000123.1 GCA_021815285.1 Nitrospirota bacterium | reverse complement strand
CTTATTTTCAGAACCGCCATTCCCTTTGCAGGCGGTAATAGCAAATTCCGTCATTCCCGCGAAGGCGGGAATCCAGGAAGTTAAGATAATAATTCATAGAGATCGTCCCACAAAGGGTTGCGCTCATCAATCAACCGCAACTTCCATTCCCGACGCCATTTCTTCAACTGTTTCTCTCGCGTGATTGCGCTCTCCGCATTTTCATGCCTCTCGTACCAAACCAATCTATGGGTGCCGTAAGTTTTAGAGAAGCCTTCAGCGAGTTCGTTTCTGTGTTCAAAGACTCTTTTTACTAAATTAGATGTCACTCCGATATAAAGCGTGCCGTTTCGTTTGTTGCATAGGATGTAGACATAAAATTCTTTCAATGCAAATTCCTGGATTCCCGCCTTCGCGGGAATGACGGGCTATTTTCCCCCATTCACTGGATTTATGCCTTTATGAATCATATCCAAATTATTGTGAGAATTCTGACTCTTGTACCCGGTTTAATTTTCTTACCCTTTATTTGACTGTAGTACGAGCTAATGGCACCTATCATTTCAGTGCGATTTAGCTTTCGATATGCGACTACGTCATAACGTATTTTTTTACCTTTATCCTCAAACGTGTTTATAACATTAGGGAGCTTCCATAAGTAACCTCCTGTTTAATGGTTACCTGCTGAGTTTTCCACTTTTATTCTCCCGCCAGGACGGTCTCCGGCGTTTGTTCTTCTTTCCTTAAGAACGGCTCGTTCCTGAAACGGTCTTTAAGCTCGCCGATCTTCCCCTTGTTCCAGGACGACACCTTCGTGAAATATCCGGTTATGCGCGTGATGGCGTCCACCTCCTCGGAACCGCAGGACGGGCAGGACTCGTGAATTCCGCGCGTCGTCTTCCCGCAGCCGTCGCAGGCCGTGAACTCCGGGGAGAGCGTAACCTGGTCGTTCTGTGTATTCCGGAATATCTTCTCGACAAAACTTGCGACGGACTCTGCCGACGGTTCCGCCTCGCCGAGCCAGATGTGCGTGAGAGACCCGGCTTCTATCATCGGGTGGAAAAGCCCTTCCGTGCGCACGCGGGTAATCGGCCCGACGGGCGCCGAAACCGGTATGTAAGTCGAGTTCGTGTAGTATACCGTGCCTCTGGATATGTCGCCCTTCACGGCGTGGCCCGATGCCGGGGAGTGGTAGCGAAGATCGAGCTTTGCGAAGCGGTGCGCGGTGGATTCCGCCGGTGTCTGCTCCAGGACGAAACGCATCCCGTGCTTCTCCGCCAGCCGCTCCGTGAGGAGCTTCATCTGGGCAATCACCTTGAGGCCGTATTTCAGGTAAGGCGCGCCTTCGTGCATCTCGCGGCCCGTGTGCACCTTCACCATCTCGTTTAAGCCCACCATGCCGATTAAGTATGATACGCGGTTCATCCTGAGATACGGCGCGCCGTCTTTGTTCATCGTAAGAAGCGCCAGCGGGCCGTTTTCGCCGAAGGACAGGAGCCGCTCGATGAAGTAGCGTTTCTGCATGTGCGCCCTGGCCGCCGTCTCCATGCGTTCGGATAGTATTCTGAAAAGCTCGGACTCGGACCCCTTGGCCTCGTATGCGATACGGGGCAGGTTCAGCGTCACGTTCTGGAGAGCGGAATATCTCATCTTCCAGGGTTCGCGGGCGTCCTCGAAGTCCTGCTTCTCCAGCTTGAAGGAGAGCCGGCAGCACTCGGAGATCTTCGCCGTATCACCTCTATCAAACACGTAGTAGGTATTGCCCATTTTCGCGGAACACCTTGCGATATGGGTAAGGAAGTCCCGATGGCCTTCCGTATGGAAGAACTTCTCCGTTATGTGAACGAGCGGCTTCGGGAAGAAGAACGGCCTTCCCATGCCGTCGCCTTCCATGTATACGTCGAAGAGCGCCCAGAGGAGTTTCCTTGCCCACTCGCCGTATTCGCCGTAGCTCTTGCCGGTATATTTTCCGCCTGGGCCGATGGCGGGGACGGTCTCGAAATGCCTTGGGATTTCCCAGTAGAGATTGATGTCGGAGAATATCGCCTGGCCGCCCCTGGCCACCGCCTGCTGGGAGTATTCAAAGATAATCATCTGGGCGAGCTGGTGTATCTCCGCGTCGCTCATGCCTTCTATGTATGGGGCGAAGAAGAGGTTGACGGCGTCCCAGCCTATCGCGCCCGCGAAGTGGCTCTGGAGCGCGGCGGAGAACTTTACCATGTGCGCAAGCAGGACTTCGGCGTGTTTTGCCGGTTTCGCAACGGCAAGGGAGTTGGGCATCGCAAGCCCGAACTTCTTCACGTATTCGAGCGACTGGCCGGAGCAGTAAGGCCTGTCTATAAATCCCAGGTCGTGCAGGTGAATCGCGCCGCGCATGTGCGCGTCCGAAACGTCTTCGGAGAATACCTCGTGGAGCGCGTAATCCTTCTTTATGCTCTCGGCAAGGGTTAGGTTTGTCGCCTCCGGCCCGTGCGGGATATTGGCGTTTTCCTTGTTCTGACAGAGGATGAGCCTCTCGACGTCGTAGAGCGGCACGCCCAGGCGCATGTGCTTCCTGCGGGCGGACTCAAGGCCGTATTCCACGAGCTTCGCGTCCACGAGCTCGCGCACCAGCGCCGCCGTAAGCTTCCTTATCCTCGCCGCGGTTATCACGCGCTCGACTTCAAGGGATATGGCGTCCGCAGTAGCCCGGTCTATGGATGTCTCCCGGACAAGCGCGTCTACAATCCGCACTCGATCCCAGGTAACGACCTGGTCGTCCGATGTCCGGACAAAAAGCGCCATGTCCGTAGTCTCGCCCGCGAAAAGGTCCGGCTCAGCCGGCAGGCCGGTCTCCGGGGGCGTAAGTATCAGATCTTCAGGGCCGAGCATGGTTCCTCCTTGCAGATGCCCCTCCGACGGGGGGCGCAAGAGATATGTTCATCAGGTAGTCCACAGGCTTTCCAGAGCATATCAGGGTTCAAATCCCCAGCCTTGCCCACAGGATATTCAATATGTTGAGTTGTAAAAATATTTATAGCACAATATATTGTGGTTGTCAATAAAAATTTTATCCGCTTGACATACACCCCCATTTGTGAGAAAAAATACAGGGTTAAGGTATTATTAATTCATGGTAATAAAAAAAGAAAGGGGAGGTAGATGACAAGAGGAGCGAAGAGGATTGCGGTTTTTCTTTCGGCTGTGGCCCTGGTAGCCATAATTCCAATCGGATGCGCAAAGAAGGCGCCTCAGACCGAGCAGGGGCTGCTGAAGGCGGGGAAGACCGCATACAAGCAGGGTAATTTGCAGCAATCCCTTGATTTATTTACCAAAGCGGTAAATCTTAATCCGCAGAACCCGGAGGCCCATTTCTTCCTTGGGAACGTCCTTTCGGAGATGGGAAGGAAACAGGAAGCCATTGCCGAGTATGACAAATCCATACTTATAGCGCCAAACGTCCCGCAGCCTTATTACAACAAGGGCAACGCCTACGCCATGCTCGGAGAAAACCAGCAGGCCCTCGATGCGTTCAGCGAGGCCATAAAGATAAACCCCTCGTACGTTAGGGCTTATTACAACAAGGCCCTGATACTTTCGCGCATGGGTAAGGAAAAGGAGGCCCAGGAGACGTTCGCAAAGGCGCGCTCCCTTGCCCCCCTCGGCCCGAACGGTCAGCCGCTTCAGCCCTCCCAGCCGCAGGCTAAGGGCGCCGCGCCAGCCGCTAAGGCCAAATGAGGCCTGTATCCTCAGGGAAGACCGACAGGGGCAGGAAAAGGCTTAAAAACGAAGACAGCATAGGGGTTTTCGACGACCTGGGGCTTTATGTAGTCGCCGACGGTATGGGCGGGCACGCCGCCGGAGAGGTGGCGAGCCGCGCCGCCGTCGAGGCTGTCCGGGACTGGGTAAAAACCTCCGCCATTGTTACGGTTAAGGACGTTTCCGACGAGGCGCTCAGGGTCGAGGCGGATGCCGGGCAGAGGCTCTTTGAGGCCGTAAATCTTGCCAACAGAGAGGTTCTTGAAAAGGCCGCATCCGACCCGCGACTGAAGGGGATGGGCACCACCGTCGCTGCGGCATTGCTCGAAAAAGATGACAACGGCGGGGAGGCCGGAGTTGGAGGTCGGTTGACCGGCCTTGCCCTTGCCCACGTTGGGGATTCGAGGATTTACCTCTTCAGAAACGGGGAGTTAAGGAGGCTTACGCGGGATCATTCCCTGGTGGAGGAAATGGTCGCCGAGGGCCGGATAACCCCTGGACAGGCAAGGGTTCACCCGTTCCGGAACGTCATAACGCGCGCGCTCGGGACCAAGGAAGGCGTGCAGGCGGACATGTCAGGCCTTGTCCCGGAGCCGGGCGACGTCCTTCTTCTGTGCAGCGACGGCCTGACCGGGATGCTCGAAGACCTTAAAATAGCAGAGATTCTGGCCGCCAACGCCGGCTCGCCCTTTGTGTGCGCCGACGCGCTCGTAAGGGCTGCTAACGATGCCGGCGGCGCCGACAATATTTCCGTAGTCGTTCTGAAGTTCTGATTGTTCCACGCGGAACATGAAAAAACGATGGTTCCGCAAAAATAATTCCTTGTTTATCAATCGGTTACAATCCCAGTATCCATTTATAAGAAGTTATTTATGAGTGGCGCAACTCCTTGTAAAATAAGCCTGAGCCAGTCATTTCGAGGAAAAACGACACGCCTTCCCCGCGCCCGGATTTTTGCACAAAAGGGCCTGTTTTGTGTGTTTTCCGCACCATTCCCGATACCGCCTAAAAAACGCGTTTTTTTAATGTTTTTATTTTAATAATCGGCATGTTAAGAAAGCAATTCGCAGCTACTACGGATAGTGATTTTTCCCAACCGATGAGATCTTCTCCTTATGTTTATTGCATGATATGAGCTAACCACATCAGCCATTCCCGGTTTTGTAGCTGCCCCATTTATGGGGCGGTTTAAAGTCGCCCGATGAATCGGGCAGCTACAAATTTAGATAAAACATAGATCCCCGCTTTCGCGGGAATGACGGGTTTGACTTTCCCCTCTCCACTTGTGGGGGAGGGTGGCCGAAGGCCGGGAGAGGGTGAAGGATAATAGAAAAACAGATTCTTCGCGGAGCCTGCCCTGAGCGGAGTCGAACGGGCTCAGAATGACAGGCGGGTTAACAATTCGGTTTACCTTCATCCCCCTCTTAAGATAAGAGGGGGACAGAGGGGGCGTTATGACAAAGCTGAATGACAGGTAGAGGTAAAACCCGGGTTCCCGCTTTAGCGGCAATTACGGATAAACGATTTACGACGATGACGAGCAGGCCACGGATTTTTCCGCCTGCGCGAACAGGACTTCTATGTCGAGCCGGATGCCGTCTTTACCGCGAAGGCTGTCCACTTCTTTTAAATGCTCTTCGATGATGCGCTCCCGGTCGTCTTCCGGGAGCCTGTTGAGCGGGCCGCCGAATGCGGTATTTGTGAGTATCCCCAGCCACTCCTGCGCGTCCTTTATGTGGTAGCCTGTCTGTCTCGACCTGACGCCGACATTCCGGCAACCGGCGGAGGAAAGAAGCGCAGTTAGCTTTTCCGGCGTGTCGAGCCTGGAGCTAAACTCCGGCGGTTCCACGCCGAGTTCCTTCAGCCGCGCAAGGAGCATCCCGCGCATGGGTTCCATCAGGCCGGAACAAAAGCTCGTCAGGTATATCATGCCGCCGGGTTTGACAACCCGCAGGATACAATTCAGCCCGCGCGACATGTCCGGCAGGAAGAAAATCCCGAACGCGCAGGAGGCGATGTCGAATGTATCGTCCGGGAACCCTGTGTCCTCAAGGTCGCGCCGTTCGAAGGATATGTTCCCGAGGCCCAGACTGTTCGCCTTGGCCCGTGCCCTCGCCAGCATCCCGTCGGATATGTCTATCCCGACCACACTGCCCCCGGGAAGCGCCTTTGCTGCGGCGATGGCGACGTGCCCGGTGCCGGTAGCGGCGTCGAGAAGCCTTTCGCCGCCCTGGAGACGCATGTCCGAAACCATGTGCCGGGCGCTGTCGGCAAAGAAGCGGAGCGCGGGCAGGTCGTATCCCTCGCTCGCCTTATCGAAGGCGGAGGCCAGTTTTTCCCTGTGTTCGGCGCGGCTCATAAAAATTTCCTCAGGTTGTCGAGTCTCACGAGCGCGTCCTTCTCGCTGTGGGCTTCGAGGGTGTGGATGGGCTGAACGGCGAGATTTTTGAGCTTGTCGAAGAATTCCCGCCAATCGATTTTTCCGTCTCCGACCGGGAGGTGATCGTCC
>JAKAHE010000122.1 GCA_021815285.1 Nitrospirota bacterium | reverse complement strand
CATGTCTCGACTGTGCGTTCCGTCCTTATGATTACGGTTTTTCTTTTGTCCGTTGTTTTAGACCGGGAGCGGGACAGCCTGAACGTCCTGGCTGGCGCCGCCATGCTGGCGCTTTTTATAGACCCCTCGTCCCTGTTCTCCATTTCCTTCCAGCTTTCCTACTGCGCCGTCCTGTTCATGGCCCTTGCCTTCGTCAGGATTAAAGATTACGCACGGAAAAGAGGCGACGGCGCTTATTCGAGAATAAAAAGCCGAATCTTAATTGCCATTATGACATCTCTTGCCGTATTCGCCTCTACTGCCCCGCTTGTCGCCAAGGATTTCAACTCCTTTTCGTGGGTATCTATACCCGCGAATATCGCCCTTATCCCCATTTCCGGCTTTATCCTTGCACCGCTCGGACTTCTGTCGGCCATTTTATACGCCGTACATCCGTCAGCAGTCCTGCCGCTTAAGGGCCCCATCTCTTTCCTGTTCGGGGCATTTTATAAGATGGTCGAGTTCTTCGCAGCCGCGCCTCACGCCAACCTTCATCCGCCCGCGCCAGCGCTGCCGCTCCTCCTGGGATTTTATGCGATGCTGTTCATGTTTCTAATTCGCAGAAAACCCCGCGACAAATCCGGACAGCCGGAATCCGGCGCAAAGATGCCGCCAGGTATTTTTACCAGTGCCCGCAAAAAGGAAACCGCCATAGCCGCGGGCGCCGCCGCTTTCCTGGCGCTCGGCTTTTTCCCTGCATTACCGGCGCACGAAAAGAAGATGGAGGTTTCATTCCTCGACGTGGGGCACGGAGATTCATGTCTCTTGTCCCTGCCGGACGGGAAAAACATCCTGGTGGACGGCGGCGGGAGGGACTTTGCCGGTTCTACCGGTCTCGACCCGGGAAGGGCAGTCGTCGCGCCATACCTCTGGAACCGGGGGATAAGGAGGCTCGATGCGGTATTGCTCACGCATCCGCACCCCGACCACATGAACGGGCTTGTGTACATCTTCAGGAATTTCGACGTGGGCGAACTATGGGAATCCGGCCTTGCGTCCCGCTCGGATGCGTACAGGGAGATTCAGACGCTTGCAATAAAAAAAGGTATCCGCCGTATAATATTCCGGGGACGTGGAAGCTTCAACATCGACAACGTGCAGTTCCAGGTATTAAACGACGCCGCATGTCCTGTAGCGGACGCCGGAAAGCCGGTCTACTGGCTGGAGAACGACCGTTCAGTGGTATTAAGAGTTAAATACCGGAAGGTCTCGTTCCTCCTGGGAGCAGACATACAGGATGAGGCGGAGGATGCCCTGATCCACGCAAGACCGCCCCTGCCTCTTGAGTCTACCGTCCTGAAGGTCCCGCACCACGGAGGGAGGACGGCGATGTCGCCTGAGTTCGCGGCGGCTGTCAGGCCGGAATATGCGGTTATATCGGAAGGGAACATAAAGGCATACCCGGCCCCGTCTCCGGAAGCCGTGGCCGACTTGAAAGCCGTCGGCGCGAAGGTATTCTGCACGCGCTGGGACGGCGGAGCGATATTTCGCACGAACGGGAGAACCGTCGATGCGGAATCCTATGAGGGACTTGCGCTCAAACCCGCGACGGATTTCGTAACAGAGAAGGAAAACATAATCCGGCTTGAGAAACAGCTATCCTATAATTTCCTTTAAGTCCTCTACCCGTTCGGCAAAAAAATCCGGCCCGGCCTCAAGAAGCCTCGCCTTGTCTCCGTAGCCATAACCCACGAGACAGCACTTCATCCCTGCGGCGCGCGCGGCGAGCAGGTCGTTTGTCCCGTCGCCCACCATAATGGCATCTGACGGCGATATATCCATATCCCTCAGCGCAAGCAGAAGTATCGCGGGGTCCGGCTTTACGGGAAGGCCGGGGACCCAGCCCTTCACGCAGGAAAAAAGTCCTGACAAATTAAGTCCGCTCAAAATAAGCCGGGCATGCGTAAGCGGCTTGTTGGTAGCCACGCCGAGCTTAAGGCCGGAAATGCCGGACAGCGTCTTAAGCGCCTTTCGTACGCCGTCATACGGGGCAGTGGTATCGAGGACGTGGTCTTTGTATATCCGCCAGAACCTCTCCACTCCTTCGTCCACAATATCCGATGCCGGTTTGCCGGTTACTGACTCCGGCGGGAGAGATGCCAGGACGAGCTTGTGCACCCCGCCCCCTATGTAACCGTATATCTCCCTTTCGTCACGTGCGGGATAACCCATGTCACGCAGCATACGGTTAACGGAACTTGCTATATCTTCACGGGAATCTACCAGTGTCCCGTCGAGGTCGAAAAGCGCCGCCTTTGTCATAATCCGGATTATAATTTATGTTTGATGATAATTGCAATAAAATTGCCCCCCTTTTTTGACACCGCGTTTCTTTTTTGTTATATTTTTTTAAGTTTAAGGTGTCGGTCTTCAAATGCGTAAAAACAATGCGGGGCCGGGTCAATGAAAAAGTCCAGTCTGGAAAAGCTTGAAGAAAAAGAGCTTCAGGAGCTTGCCCTGAAGCTTGGGATAAGCGTCAGAAAAGGCGCCAAAAAGCAGGAAATTATAAAAACCTTGCAATCCGCAAAGGCCGCCTCCCTATCTACGCCTGAATCTTACGCGCAGAATAAGCCGTCAGCCCCCGGAACAGGTCGATTTGCCCCGGCCCCGCAACATTCCGAAGCGGCTCAACCGGCCCAGAGCGTGCAACAGGCGGTGGAAGAAAGCAAATTTTATACCGGAGCGCCGCCGGAGGAGTTCCGTCTGCCCGCCGAACTCCCGCATCACTATGGGGACGAGCGCATAGTCCTCCTTGTCCGGGACCCGCACTGGACATATTCCTACTGGGAGGTATCCCAGAGGAAGCTGGAAATCGAGCGCGGAACCCTCGGCAAGGCCGGAGAAGACGCATACCTGGCCCTTAGGGTATACGACGTTACGGATATACGTTTCAACGGCAAAAACGACCACGGCCATTACGACATAGGCATTTACGACAGGGTCGGGAACTGGTATATAAATACCGGGATGCCCGGCAGGTCTTTTATCGTGGACCTGGGGCTCAAGACGCAGGACGGAAAGTTTGTAACCCTTGCCCGCTCTAACGCAGTCCGGACGCCAAGGGACTCGGTCTCCGACATTCTGGACGAGGAATGGATGGTCCCGGACAGCGATTTCGAGAGGATTTTCGCGCTTTCCGGGGGCTTAAGCGCCCTTACCGGCGCCTCTTCGGCGGACATACGCTTGGCCGCCGGAGGCAAATTGCCCTTCGGCATCGCATCGCCAGGCATGGGCTCGCTTGCGCTCATGTCGCCTTTCAAAAAGAAACAGAGGGCCTTCTGGTTCGTGCTTAACACGGAACTTATAGTCTACGGCGCGACCGAACCCGACGCGAAGGTAAGCATTCAGGGGCGTCCCATTGAACTGCGTCCGGACGGCACCTTCACGCTCCGTTTCGCCCTTCCCGACGGAAAACAGATTATAGAATGTTCCGCCACGTCTGCGGACGAGGTCGAGACGAGACGCATAACACCGGAAGTCACCAGGTCAACAAGGATAAGCTAACAAGAGGTGTCGGGTTTGGAAAAGGGTTATCTCACTATAGTTCTGCACGCGCATCTTCCGTTTGTAAGACACCCGGAATACAATGATTTTCTTGAAGAAGACTGGCTTTTCGAGGCCATCAGCGAGACCTACATCCCGCTCATAAACGTCTTCGATTCTCTCGTCGCCGACGGCGTGGACTTCCGCATCACGATGAGCCTCACACCCACGCTCATCGCAATGCTGACAGATCCGTTCCTCCAGGAACGCTATCTCCGCCATATCGCAAGACTTATAGAACTGTCAGAAAAGGAGGTGGACCGCACCCGCTGGCAGCCGCAGTTCCACGAGCTCGCCCGCATGTACCGTGAGCGTTTCAACAACTGCAAATATGTCTTCGAGACAAAATACGGCGGTAACCTTGTCCGCGCGTTCAAAAAATTCCAGGACATGGGAAAGCTCGAGATAATCACCTGCGCCGCAACGCACGGTTTCCTGCCGCTCATGGAGCTTAATCCGAACGCCGTGCGCGCCCAGATTGCGATAGCCGCGCAGAACTACGAAAAACATCTCGGCCGCCCGCCAAGGGGAATATGGCTCCCTGAGTGCGGATATTATCCGGGCCTTGAAGAAATATTGAAACAGCACGGCATAAAGTTCTTCTTTACGGACAGCCACGGCATCCTCTACGGTTCTCCAAGGCCCAAATACGGCGTATTCGCGCCCATATACTGCCCGAACGGCGTCGCGGCGTTCGGGCGCGACCTTGAATCCTCCAAACAGGTCTGGAGTGCGCAGGAAGGCTATCCCGGAGATTACTGCTACAGGGACTTCTACAGGGACATCGGCTTCGACCTCGACTACGACTACATCCGCCCCTACCTGCACGGCGACGGCACAAGGACTAACCTCGGCATGAAATATTACCAGATTACAGGGCCGACGGAGCACAAGGAGCCATATATCCGCGCTAGGGCCGTTGGCAAGGCCGCGGAGCACGCCGGGAACTTCATGTTCAACCGCGAGAAGCAGGCGGAATATCTCTTCTCCATAATGGACAGAAAACCCATAATCGTCTCTCCCTACGACGCGGAGCTTTTCGGGCACTGGTGGTTCGAGGGCCCGGAATGGCTGGACTTCCTGTTCAGAAAACTGCACTTCGACCAGAACAACGTCCGTCCAATAACGCCGATGGAATACCTGGACGAGCACCCGAAGAACCAGAAGGCCACGCCGTCGCTTTCGTCATGGGGATACAAGGGTTATGCCGAGGTATGGCTGGAAGGCTCAAACGACTGGGTATACCGGCACCTGCACAAGGCGTCACAGAGGATGGTCGAGCTTGCCAGAAACAACAACCCCGGCAATTTCACAGACGGTCTGGCGCTCCGCGCGCTGAACCAGGCGGCAAGGGAGCTTCTTCTCGCGCAGAGCTCGGACTGGGCTTTCATAATGAAGACCGGCACGATGGTGCAGTATGCGGTGAAGCGCACCAAGGACCATGTGAACAGCTTCAATGCGCTCTACGGGATGATCAACGACAAAAAGATAGACAGGAAATTTCTCGAAGACCTGGAGGGCCGGGACAATATCTTTCCGGAACTGGATTACAAGGTATACGCGTAAATAAACCGCCGCGCATCGCGCCCGGCCTGTCATTGCGAGTGAAACGAAGCAGTCCCGGTTTTTAAATTCTGAGGTCGCCGTGTCGCATTCGCTCCTCGCAATGACAATCTGAACGCGCTACGTCACCACGTCCAGCTTTATGTGCAACTCCCGAAGCTGAGCCTTCTCAACGTCCGACGGCGCATCGGTCATAAGACATGTCGCCTTCTGCGTCTTCGGGAACGCGATTACGTCCCTGATGGACTCCGCGCCAGTCAGTATCATCGAGAGCCTGTCCAGGCCGAAGGCGATTCCACCGTGCGGCGGCGCGCCGTACTCCAGCGCTTCGAGCAGAAATCCGAAGCGCTCCATTGCCCGCGCCTCGTCGATTCCCAATGCTTTGAACATCTCAGCCTGCACTTCCGAGCGGTGTATGCGGATGCTCCCGCCGCCGACTTCGCTGCCGTTTAACACAAGGTCGTAAGCGCGCGCCCTCACCTTCTCCGGGTCGCTTAGCAGAAACGGCACATCTTCCGGTCTCGGCGCGGTGAACGGATGATGCATCGCCTCCCAGCGTTTCTCGTCCTCGTTGTATTCAAACTGGGGGAAGTCCGTCACCCAGAGGAAGTTGAACTTCGTATCGTCAATCAGGCCAAGCCGCTTGGCTACTTCGAGCCTGAGACGGCCCAGGACGTCGTCCGCTACCTTCTTCTTGTCCGCGACGAAGACCAGCAGGTCTCCCTCTTTCGCATCAAGGGCTTTTGATATTTCCGAAAGCGTCGCTTCGTCGAAGAATTTTTTAATCGGCGACTCTATCCCCTGCGCGGTCACCTTCATCCACGCGAGCCCCTTCGCTCCGAAAGATATTGCGGTATTTGTCAGGTCCTCGATTTCCTTCCTCGACATGCCTGCAAGCCCCTTCGCGTTCACCCCCTTGACGACTCCGCCGGAGGAGAGCGCGCCCTTCATTACCTGAAACTGAGTCGTCTTCACGACTTCGGATAGATTTTTAAGCTCCAGCCCGAAGCGCGTATCCGGCTTGTCCGAGCCGTATCGCTCCATAGCATCGGCGTAGCTCATGCGCTGGAACGGTATAGGCAAATCGATTCCTTT